>MWBK01000106.1 GCA_002069025.1 Bacteroidetes bacterium ADurb.Bin302
CATCCTCTTGCTTTTTTGCCACGGCACCTGCTATTTTGTTAGTACCTAAATCTATGGCAGCGAAATAAGTCTCTTTCATAAGGCTGTTTTTTTTATGCAATAAATTAATTTTTCATAAGATAAATCCACGCGGCTGTATTTATTGCCCCACGCTGCTTCTGGATATTGTTCGTACCAAGCACGTAATTTTTTTAATTTGTCTTGATAGTTGCTGAGTTTGCCTAGATAGATATTGTAAACACCATTTTTGGCAATTAACTCTATTTCTTGTTTCTGATTAATATAAATTTGTCCAAAATGATTACTCCAAAATTCATCATTATTAATGTAAACAATAAAATCGTATAAGTCTTTTTTTGCAAATTTTTCTGACACGAATCCGGATACTACGGGTAACCATGCTGTAAATTTGCTTGATGTAGGCATCTTTTTACGTTCAGTATCAATATAGTATCCATTATTTCCATTAACGACTAAAAACATAGGATGCCTTTGATAAACACTTACAACAACATCGCCATTGTTCTTTTTATAACACTCAGCTCTTTTTACCAAGTTCATTGCTTCTACGCATTTTTCAATCTGATTAGTTTGCTTGTGACTGATAGTTTCACCGATAGGATAAATATTACATTCATTTAGTTGAGTAATAATGTCGTTCGGTTGAATAAACTTATAGTCATTGTCATCAACGATTTTTACTTGTATTTTGTTACAAACATTTTGTGCTCCGTAATTTCCAAATTTTACAAATGCAAATATACCATATCCTATTATTGCAAGTATTGTTATGGTAGATGCAATAATTTTGATAATATATTTAGTCTTGTCTGTCATTATGCTTTTTGCTCAATAAATTTTTGTATTTCAGGTACCAATTTATCGATATCACCGGCTCCAAGAGTAAGTAATACGTCAAATTCTTTTGTTTTCAAAACTTCAAGCAATTCCGACTTTTTGCACATTGTTTTGTGTCGACCTGATATCTGTTTATATATCAATTCTGATGTAACTTTTTTGATAGGTAATTCTCTAGCCGGGTAGATATCAAGCAAAATCACATCATCTAAATTAGATAAACTCTCTCCAAATTCTGCTGCAAAGTCACGCGTACGTGTGTATAGATGTGGTTGGAATACTACACAGATTTTTTTATCAGGATAGAGTTTTCTTACAGAAGCAATGCTTGCTTTTATTTCGTTAGGGTGATGCGCATAGTCATCAATGTAAGTAACATTTTCTTTTTTTACTTTTAGGTCGAAACGGCGTTTGGTACCATCAAAACTCTTAACCCCATTTTTAATCTCATCGGTTGATGCTCCATTCAGTAATGCTATAGCTATTGCGGCTACTGCATTTTCAATATTCACCATCACAGGAACTCCTAATTCTATATCTGTAATTATACCATTGATTCCTTTAAAATCAAACAAAATAGTAGAATTCGCGATTCGTACATTTTCTGCATGAAAATCAGCAGATTCGTCTGTTGCAGAATATGTATAAACTTTAACCCCATCTTGTACAGCAGGGACAAGTTCTATGCCTTTCTTTATAATTAGTACACCTTCCGGCTGAATTAACGAAGTGAATTCGGCAAATCCTTTTAGCATTTCTTCTTTGCTGCCGTATATATCCAAATGATCTGCATCTGTCGCAGTAACAACTGCCATATATGGAGTCAAGCTAAGGAAGGAACGATCGTATTCATCAGCTTCAACAACAACCAAGTTATTGTTAGGTGTAACCAAAAGGTTAGTATCATAATTTTTAGATATTCCACCCAAGAATGCGTTTGTACCTATTTTTGATTGGTACAAAATATGTGCAATCATTGTTGAGGTGGTAGTTTTCCCATGACTTCCTGCAACACAAATAGAGTGTTTACCTTCTGTTATTATTCCTAATACTTGCGAGCGTTTCAAAATATTAAACTTGCCTTCTTTAAAGAAAACAAATTCGCTCATATTGTTAGGGATAGCAGGTGTATACACTACAGTAGTATTCTCAGGATCCATAAATTTTACAGGAATAAGACTTATGTTGTCACTATAATGAATGTCAATGCCCTCTTCTTCAAGCGATTTAGTTAAATCAGTGCTTGTAAGATCGTATCCTCCGACATTATGTCCTTGTTTGTTGAAATAGCGGGCAATGGCGCTCATACCTATACCTCCGATACCCAAGAAGAAATAATTTTTAGCTTGTGTTTTTTGGAATTGCCTTGAATCATTTTCTACTTTCTTTTCAAGTTCTTTTTCTTCAGATTCATCATCTTCAGCTGTGTTTATTTCGCGACCAATCATCTCGAAAATTGTGTTTGCAATATGTTGAGCTGCATCAGGTTTTGCAAAATATTCAATATTTTGACTGAGTTTTAATAATTCGTCATTATCGTTTATCAGTTTAATCGCTTCAGGTATTAGTCGCATTTGTGCTTCGTTATCAGGAATCATCTTAGCTGCTTCTTTTGCAACTAAAGCCATCGCATTCTTTGTTTGATGGTCTTCAGCAACATTAGGTGAAGGAACTAAAATACAAGCCTTACGTAGTAAACTTAATTCAGAAATAGAACTGGCTCCTGCGCGTGATATTACAAGATCTGCTATTGAATATGCCAAGTCCATACGTGTAACGAAGTCGGTAATAACCATATTGTGAGTGTTATATCCTTCTATTTCATTACGAATTTGCTTGATGTAATATTTACCCGTTTGCCAAATAACCTGAACATCATTCTTGTATGTGGTAGTCAGATTATTCATATTGCGCAAAACACTTTTGTTGATTGTTCCTGCACCAAGGCTGCCTCCAATTACAAGAATAGTCTTTTTTTGCGGATCTAAATTAAAATATTGGAATGCTTCTTGTTGTTTATCAACGCCTTCCAATAGCTGTTGACGTACAGGATTACCGGTAATAATAATTTTATTTTTCGGGAAAAAGCGTTCCATGTTGTCGTAAGCAACACATATTTTTTTACAACGTTTCCCTAATAATTTATTGGTTATACCTGCATACGAATTTTGTTCCTGAATAAGAGTTGGAATATTCATTGATCCTGCTTGCCACAATACAGGGCCACTAGCGTAGCCTCCTACACCAATTACTGCATCAGGTTTAAAGTCTTGAATGATTTTCTTTGATAGACCTACACTCTTAATTGCGTTGCGCAGAACCTTAATGTTTTTACGGGTAAACGACCTATACAATCCCTGAATAGGCAATCCCACAATTTTGTATCCGGCATTTGGGACTTTTTCCATTTCCATTCTACCTTCTGCTCCTACAAATAAAATATTTGCATCAGGCATAGATTTTTTAATAGCATTTGCTATACTGATAGCTGGAAATATATGTCCTCCGGTTCCGCCACCGCTGATAATAAAGTTTGCAGGTGTATTAGTGCTCATACTTCTTCTGTTTTAGGATTCTCATTTTCGGCATCATTAGATGCAGTAACTATATTTTTCCCGTTTCCTTTTTTAATATCCTTTACATACTGGCTGACACTAAGAATTATTCCTAAGTAAATACAGGTCAGTAATATTGATGTACCACCCCGGCTTATTAATGGTAGAGGTTGCCCTGTTACGGGTCCGAGATGAGCCGTAACAGCCATGCTTATCCATGCTTGCACTACAATAAGTAGAGACAAACCTATAACCAAAATAGCGGGGTAGGCTGTATCGCTTTTATATGCTATCATACCTGCTCTAAATAAAATGGCAAGATATAGTAGCATGGTTAAAGCAGCTCCAACAATTCCGTATTCTTCAATAAGAATTGCATATATAAAATCAGAAAATGCAAGAGGAAGGTAATCTCTTTGACTACTATTACCCGGGCCACAAGGATATTTACCTTTTGCAATTGCAATTTTTGAATTCATTATCTGTCTGTTGTCATCGTCTATTACGTAGGTTTTTGTCGAAGCATCTTGCGAATTCTCTTCAAATAATTCGGTAATTCGTTTTTCCCAAGTTCCACTCTTCATACGATCGGGTAAATACTGATCAGGTATCACTTTAGATAATCCGAATATTAACATACAAACTACCAAAGCTCCGGCGCAAACTAAAGAAATTCGACCTAATCCAACGCGTCCAACAAACATCATAATCATTCCTATACCAAACAGAATTACCGCAGTAGACAAGTTCTGCATTGCTATGAGAACGCAAATAACAGCAAGGACCCCAATCATCCACCAAAATGGTTTGTCAGGGATCTTATTAGCATGGTTCTGATAACGTGCTAAGATATCTGATAAAAATAAAACTACGCTCCATTTGGCAAGTTCAATGGGCTGAAATTCAAAACCAATTATTTTGATAGCTCTTACAGCTCCATTTATTTCGACTCCAATAAAAGGAGTTATCACCAGTAATACAAAACTAGTAGGAAGCAAAAATAAATAAAACCATCTAATTTTTTGGTATGATATATGGTGAAATATCAACATTACAAAAGCACCTAAAGCAAGATATCTCACATGCCCAATAAATGGAGCTAAGTGATTGTCGCCCTTGTATGCAACCTGACTTATGGCACTAAACATCTCTAATGACGAAATTACGAACAGCAAGAGAATCATTATCCATAAGACACCGTCGCCCCTAAATATTGTTTTAAAAAATTCACGCATATAATTTCTTAAATTATAAATTCTTTACGCATTGCTTAAATATACGTCCACGGTCTTCGTAATTTTTAAATAAATCAAAACTAGCGCAGCAAGGTGATAGTAATACCGTATCTCCTTTCTCTGCCAAGCGATAGCATTCATTTACAGCACTTTCCATCGAATCAGTACTAACAAAAGGCTTAACTCCGTAAAAGAATTTCTCTAGTTTTTCATTGTCTTTTCCTAAAAACACAAGTGCGCGAACTTTTTCTTTTACAAGAGATAAAATCTCGTTGTAGTCGTTTCCTTTATCAGTCCCACCCAAAATTAATACAACAGGAGTTTTTATGCTTTCCAAGGCGTACCAGCAAGAATTTACATTAGTAGCTTTTGAATCGTTGATATATATAGCACCTTTGACGCGAGCTACCGGTTCCAATCTGTGTTCAACTCCTTCAAAGTCCATTAAAGATTCGCGTATGTATTCGTTTTTAATATATAATGCGCTGGCAGAAAGAGCAGCAGCCATAGAGTTATATATATTGTGTGTACCTTTTAAAGATAAGCTGTCTGAGTTCATTTGTAATTGATTATTTTCTGTATTAATAGTGATGTTTTGATCCTCGACATAGGCATTTGTGTTTGGTGCTTTTTCAAGAGAAAAAGCATGTTGTTTGGCATTTACAACTAATTTTGATAGCTCTTTCTTTATGTTTTCGTCATCGTTCCAATAGATAAAGACATCGTCTTTTGTCTGATTTCTTGTGATACGCATTTTAGCATCTATATAATTTTGGAATTTGTATTCGTATCTATCCAAATGGTCTGGTGTAATATTAAGTAACACCGCTATATCGGCTTTAAAATCGTACATATTATCTAATTGAAAACTACTTAATTCAATTACGTAATAATCGAAGTTGTTTTCAGCTACTTGTAATGCAAAGCTTTTTCCAACATTTCCGGCAAGGCCTACATTCAAACCTGCTTTTTGTAGAATATGATATGTAAGCATTGTGGTAGTGGTTTTTCCGTTACTACCTGTTATGCATACTGTTTTAGCAGTATTGTATCTGCCTGCAAATTCTATTTCAGATATGATAGGAGTTTCTAGGGCTTTTAATTTTTGAATAAGCGGAGCTTTGGCAGGAATACCCGGACTCTTAATTATTTCATCTGCTTTTAAAATACGTTCTTCAGAATGTTTACCTTCTTCCCATTCAATATCGTATTTATTTAAAATATTCTTGTAGTTTTCGCTGATAAGGCCTGAATCAGACAAAAAGACATCTAGCCCTTTTACTTTTGCTAATACTGCTGCTCCCGTACCGCTCTCACCACCTCCTAATACGATGATTTTTTTTGTCATAGCCTATCGGATTTTTAAAGTTAATATTGTTATAATTGCCAACGCAATGCCTATAATCCAAAATCTTGTTACAATCTTTGCCTCAGGAATGCCTTTCTTTTGGAAATGATGGTGTAGCGGAGACATTAGAAATATTCGTTTACCTTCGCCATATTTGCGTTTTGTATGTTTAAAATATGATACTTGTAGCATAACAGATAGGTCTTCAATTAAGAAGATACCGCATAAAATAGGCAAAAGCAACTCTTTGTGTATGATTATGCAGAACACTGCAATGATACCTCCAATTGTTAAACTTCCGGTATCTCCCATAAATACTTGAGCAGGATAGGAGTTGTACCATAAGAAACCTACTAATGCACCTATAAATGCGGCTGCGAAAACTACTAACTCTTCGCTTCCCGGTATGAACATAACATTTAGGTAACCTGCAAATCCGACATTGCTGGATATGTATGCAAGAATAGCCAGTGTAACTCCGATTATGGCTGATGTTCCGGCTGCTAATCCATCTAGACCATCAGTTAGATTTGCTCCATTAGATGTAGCTGTTATTACGAATATTGTAATTAATACAAATAGTATCCACGCTCCTTTTTGTGCGTTTTCTCCCAAGAATGATAGGAGGTCTGCATAATCTAAATCGTTGCTTTTTACAAATGGAATAGTTGTTCTGGTTGATTTTACGGCTTTGTCGCCGGTGTTAAGTTCGGCTGATTCAATCTCATAAGATTGTGCTTTGCCCACTTTTTCAACAGTAACAGCTTCCGGACTCAAAAACAAAGTAAAGCCAACTATAAGACCAAGTCCAATCTGACCAAGAATTTTAGTCTTGCCCGGCATTCCTTCTTTATTCTTTTTAAATACCTTGATGTAATCATCTAAAAATCCAAATACTCCAAGCCATGCAGTTGAAACCAGCATCAATAAAAGATATATATTTCTAAGTCTGCCAAACAAAAGACATGGTACAAGAATCGCAATTATAATTATTATACCACCCATTGTAGGTGTGCCTTTTTTACTTAATTGACCTTCCAACCCTAAATTCCTAATCGATTCACCAATCTGCTTTTTTTGCAAATACTTTATAATGTCTTTACCTATAATCATAGATATAAAAACAGATGTAATAAAGGTCATAGCTGCCCTAAAAGATACGTAGCTGAACAAACCGGCTCCCGGTATGTCAAACGCATTTTCTAAAAATCTAAACAGATAGTAAAACATAGTATTAGCTTATTAATTATTTAAAGCATTCTGAAACAATTTCTTTGTCATCAAAATGATGTTTGACTCCTTTAATTTCTTGATAGTTTTCGTGGCCTTTACCTGCTACAAGAATAACATCTCCTTGTTTTGCAAGCATGCAAGCCGTTTTTATTGCTTGTTTACGGTCTTCAATAACTAAAACTTGTGCTTTTTGAGTTTCATCTAATCCGTCAAGCATATCTTTAATAATGTCTGAAGGCTCTTCGAATCGAGGGTTGTCTGTTGTGATAATAACTTTATCGCTGCCCTTTACAGCTTCTTTTGCCATTATTGGACGTTTACCCTTATCTCTATTTCCACCGCAACCCACAACAGTTATCAGTGTGTTTTTTTGTTGACTATTTCTGCGGATTTGATTAATTGTTTCTATTACATTTTCTAAAGCATCGGGAGTGTGTGCATAGTCAACAATTGCATTACGTCCATCATTTGAACGAACACTGTCGAATCTGCCATTAACCGGCAAAAGTGTACTTAAAACAAGCAAGATATCATCTGAAGGAATTCTTAATAGATAAGCAGCTCCGTATACGGCCAGCAAGTTTGAAGCATTGAATCTTCCTACAAAGTGAGTTGAAACTTCTTTGTTGTTGATGTTGATTGTCATACCCTCAAAACTTTCTTCTATCACTTTGCCTTTAAAATCAGCTGATGTTTGAAGTGCATAAGCATATTTATTTGCTTGAGTATTTTGGAGCATTACTTTTCCATTCTTGTCGTCCAAGTTAGTTATGGCAAAAGCATGAGAAGGAAGATTGTCAAAAAAGCATTTTTTTGCCTTTAGATATTCATCCATAGTTTTATGATAATCAAGATGATCGCGAGTTAGATTTGTGAAGATACCACCATCAAAGCATATACCTGATATGCGTTTTTGGTTTATGGCATGCGAGCTTACTTCCATGAAAACATATTGGCAAGATTTTTTTGCCATACGAGCCATAAGAGATTGCATCTCAATAGGGTCAGGCGTTGTGTGTGTACTTGGAACAGCCTCTTCATCTACATAATTGCATACTGTTGATAACAAACCGACTTTGTAGCCGAGTTTTTTAAACATGTAATACAGAAGGCTAGCTACAGTCGTTTTGCCATTGGTGCCGGTAACTCCTACAACTATCATTTTTTCTGATGGCAAATCGAAGAATACGGCAGCTACTTTACCAAGTGCATCAGAACTATCAGCCGTTTGAACGTAGCAAATTTTAGAATTAATCTCTTTGGGTAATTGTTCACAAATTATAGCTGTAGCACCATTATTAATGGCAGTCTCGATATAGTCGTGACCATCTGAAGTAGTACCTTTTATAGCAATAAACAAATGTCCCGTCTCTGTTTTGCGAGAATCAAAACTTAAACCTGAAACTTCAAGGTTTAAATTGCCGAAGTGCTTACTGATTTTCAGATTCTTTGTTAATTCGCTGACTGTCATTAATTTAATGTTAATATTACTGTCATTCCTTTTTTTATTTCTGTACCTGTAGGTATGGATTGTGATGTAACGTGCCCGTATCCATTTAAAAAAACACGTACATTTTTGTTCTCTAAAATATAAATAGCATCTGAAGCTGTTAATCCCATTACATCAGGCATTATATTATCATCGGTAGTGATGGGTTTGATTTTTTCTTTAACAATTGCCTTATCTATTGTCATATCAACATTTGAACTATCTTTGGCCCATATTGGCAGATCTCCACCGCCTAATATAAATGCCTTTTCAGCCAACTCTTTAAATACTTTCCCACACATGCCTCCGGCAGAAGCGTATCCTTGAGGTTCTCTTATGTAAACAATGCATGAGTACATAGGCTTGTCTGCGGGGAAATATCCGCAAAATGTTATTTGATGACGTGTACGTCCTTCTGCGTTTTTGTTTGTGCCTTGTAAAAATATTTGAGCTGTACCTGTTTTACCGGCTGTTGTAAAAAGTTTTGATTGTACAGATTTTGCAGTACCCTTGCTTACAACTCCTTCTAACATGGTTTTTACTTTCCCTAATGTTTCTTTTGAACAAATTGATTCGTTTATAACTTCAGGTTCAAATTCTTCAACTACACTACCATTTTGACTTAAACCATATGTAAATTTTGGCTTCATCATTTTACCGTCATTTGCTATTGCATTATACAGCATCAGTGTATATATGGGTGGAACCAGAACCTCATATCCTATTGACATCCAAGGCAGTGTTGTATTCGACCAAGTTTTGTTATCAGTATCCTTAATAACAACTTTTCCATGTCCCGGAAGTTCAAGGTCGATAGGAGAGTCAAACTTAGTGCGGTGTATGCCATCAACAAAACGTTGTGGATTATTTCTGTAATTATTGTCGATTAGTAATGATACACCTACGTTTGATGATTGATGAAGTACAGTTGGAACACTTATTACACCAAATCCTCCATTCCCGCTATGAAAGTTCCAATCTTTCATAATTCTGTTTGCGAACTGATGACCGCCATTCTCGGTATTAATCATTGTAGTCGTATCTATAACACCATCTTCCAATGCGACTAATAAAGATAAAGTTTTAAAAGTAGATCCCGGTTCGATCTGACTTGCAACAGCGATGTTAGTAACTTCACTATATGTACCATTTGGGTTCCTTGTCAAATTTGAAATTGCTTTTACAGCTCCTGTTTTTACGTCCATCAAAACAACAGTTCCGCAAGATGCCTGACATTCTGTTAATTCATTTCGTAAAGATTTTTCTGCAGCTTCTTGTAGGTCAATGTTAATCGTGCTTACAACGTCAATTCCGTTTATTGGATCTTTTAAAATAATATCTGTACGTTTCCCTGCCATTTTGCGAGTTACCTTAAGACCTTCTGTACCTCGCAAAACACTATCATATTGTAACTCTAAACCATTTTTACCGCCTTTTTCTTCTATACCATAAATATCACCTATTGTTCTTGATGCAAGTGAACCGAATGGCTTTACCCTTGTTACGCGTTCTTCAGTAAAAAATCCCCCTTGAATCGAACCCCTATGCAAAATAGGGAATTTTTTAATTTCCATGTAATCCAAATACGATACTCGTTTTGGATATATTTTGTATTGAGCGCTTTTGTTTTTATATGCTCTGGTCAAATCTCTTTCGTATTCTTTGGCTGTCTTATCTCCAAATTTTTTAGCAAGTGCATCTGCTAACTCTTTAACATGTAACTGGAAATAATTTTTTGTATCACCTTTTTTTATTATTCTCAAGGCTTCTACTCGCATATCCATGTACAAGTAATAGGTAGGAAGGGAGCTAGCCATCAACCTACCATCGTCAGACAAAATATTACCTCTTTTTGCTTTTATTGTATCAGGTTTAGATATTCTTTTATCTGCTAACTTACGAAGAGCGTCACCTTCAACATTTTGCAGGTAAATAATGCGTCCAAATACTATCCCGAATAATGCTAAAATAACAACAAATACAAAGCCAAATCGAACAAGTATGTCTGTTTTAACATCCTTCTTTCTTGTTAAAACTATTATTGCTAGTACAATAAGACCAACGATAAGCAAAATGAGCGCTATGTATATTGCTGTTTCCACTATTCTTTAATAATTACCTTATAAGGGGGCATTGTAGGCTGTTCAAGTTGTAAACCATGCTTGTCAACCAATTTTTTAATTTCTTCCGGTCTACTTATGCTTAATAGTTCAGTTTCAGTAACCATAGAAATGTATTTTTCGCATTCTAATTCTTTGTTCAGTTTGTCAATAAGTGCCAATTGCTTTTCGCAAACCATACGGTTGTTCATGTAAATAAAAACAAGTGCGATAATGAGCAGAATTAATTTGGTTTGCTTTAGAAAATAGCTTTTAGTAAAAATATTTCCACTAATAACATCTTTGATTGATGTTTCTTTTAAATCCTTAACTTCATCCTTGTTAAGAATTTTGGAAATGATTTTTTTACTGTTATCTGTCATTTTTTCTCTGCTATTCGTAATTTTGCGCTACGTGAGCGCGGGTTTCTAATAATTTCTTCTGTGTCGGGTATTGTTATTTTGCCAATTGTGCAAAAAGGGCTGATTAGGTTACCATAGAAGTCTTTTTCTTGTTTCCCATCAAAATTGCCGGTCTTCATAAAGTTCTTTACCAATCTGTCTTCGAGCGAGTGATATGTGATAATCGAAAGCCTACCTCCTTTTACTAATACTTTTTCAGATGATAATAACATTGTTTTTAGTGCACCCATCTCGTCATTTACTTCAATTCTTAAAGCTTGGAAGATGCGTGCTAAATCTTTTTTTTCGTCTTTCCCGCAGAATGGCTTTACACAATCAACTAATTCAAATATTTCATTAAATGCTTTTTTCTCACGTTTTTTGATAATAGCACGAGCAATTTTTCTAGATTGATTTAATTCTCCGTACAAGTAAAATACATTAGCCAAATGTTCTGCATCGTAATGATTGATGATTGTCTCAGCTGTAAGAAATGCGCGCTGATTCATTCTCATATCTAATTTTCCGTTAAATCTGAATGAGAATCCTCTCTCAGCTTCATCAAAGTCGTGTGAAGATACTCCAAGATCGGCTAAGATGCCATTTACAGGATATAAGTTGTAGTATCTTACAAAATTGCTTATATAACGAAAATTGCTTTGTGCGAATATGAATCTTGAATCGTTCGGTATGTTTGCAATAGTATCCTTATCTTGGTCAAAAGCCAGTAATTTGCCTGACGCATCCATCCTATTTAGTATTTCGCGAGAGTGACCACCTCCTCCGAATGTTGTGTCTATAAAAACGCCACCCTTTCCGATGTTTAAGCCATCGATACTGGCGTTTAGTAGTACTGGAGTGTGGTATAATTCTGACATTTTATTATATATAAGTTCTATCTATTCAATGCGAATAAATCTAAATTTAACAAACAATAATTTTGTTCGCAGTTAATTATTGTTCGAATTGTCGGGCTTTTCCATTAATTTTTCAAGCTCGGCAGCAAAAGAATCAGCTGAAATAAAGGTTTCTTCAATCTTGTTTGATGGCCAAATCTCAATACTTGTATCGCAACCTACAAAACGAATGTCATTTTTTATTCCGATAGACTCAATATAGCGTTTAGGTATCAGCATACGACCATTATCTTCTAATTCGATACGATTAGCCTCGGCTACAAACTGGCGGAATACTTGTTCTTCTTTTCTATTCCAACGACTTAATTTTTGGCGCATAACACCAATAATTTCCTCCCAAACAGCTTCGGGATATAAAACTAAACAGTCGTCGAAAATGCCCTTGCGCAGTACAAATACCGAATTTTCATCAACCAGACGTCTGAATTGAGCCGGTACAAAAGCCCTTCCTTTTGCATCAACTTTAGCTTCGATATTTCCAATAAATGATGGCATTTTTATTTTTTAAATTACTTGTAAAGATAAGATATTTTACGACATTTTACAACTTTTTGCGACACAATTATCCACTAAGTTATCAACAATTTTAAGTAAAATTCAAATAGAATTCATTAACGAATAAAACATTATTTACAGAAATATTCATTTATCGTGTAATCCTATATATTTTAGGTGTTTTTCAATATTATTATTAAAAAATTTGTACTTTTGCACTTTAAATGTAGAATGGATATGAATGGTATAGCATTGATAGATGTAGCATCAATTTTATCATCTCGAACGGGCAAAAAACCTTCTCGTTTAGTTGTTGCTATACTCAAGCGCTTAATTCATCAAGATTGGATTAACGATGTTTTACTCAAGATAGGAACTCGCAAAGATGTTGATTTTATGTGCGCAGTAGTCGAGGCCATGGATATACATTTAGAAGTTAAGGGTTTGGAGAATTTACCGGAACCGGGTAATCGAACAATGTTTGTTTGCAATCACCCGTTAGGTGGGGTAGATGTAGTGTCTGTTGTGTCTGTTGTTGGTGTTAAATACCCGGAGGGTTTATTAATTCCTGCAAATGATTTTCTGTTGCATCTTAAAAATATTAAGGACATGCTTATCCCTGTTAATAAAGTTGGTGGACAGAGCAAAGAATTGTCAGATAGATTGAATGCAGCATATGCCTCAGATGCGCAATTAATGTTTTTCCCTGCAGGTAGGGTGTCGAGAAAACACAAAGGAATTATTGCTGATGATGAATGGAAAAAGAATTTTGTATCAAAGTCGGTCGAGTATCATAGACAAGTGTTACCGATTCGTATTGATGCGCAAAATTCGCGTTTGTTTTATTTTGTAGCACGGATACGCAAAATAATCGGATTGAAACTTAATATAGAAATGTTGATGCTTCCACGAGAGCTATATAGACAAAGAGGTAAAACCATAAAAATAACTATAGGAAAAGCTGTAGCATGGAAAAATCTCGATAGTACAAAATCTCCCAAGGTGTTGGCGCAAGAAATACGAGCCATGGTGTACAACTTATAAATTTGTGTATGGAGGAAATTATACAAGCTGTAGATAGAAAATTACTAAAATCAGAATTAACACCCGATAAGTTTCTTAGAAAAACTAATAAGGGTGGAAATGAAATATATATTACCACTGCAAAAGATTCTCCAAATATAATGCTTGAATTAGCTAGATTGCGTGAGTTGTCTTTTCGCTCTGCAGGTGGAGGCTCCGGTAAATCTCTTGATATGGATGAGTTTGATACTATGGAATGTCCATATAAGCAATTATTTGTTTGGGATCCGGATTCAGAAGAAATTATTGGAGGTTATCGCTACATAATGGCTAATGATATAAAATTGTCAGAGAATGGACAACCTCATTTGGCAACTGCCGAAATGTATTATTTTACCGACAATTTTATTAAAAACTACTTACCGTACATGATCGAATTGGGTCGATCTTTTGTACAACCTGATTATCAATCAAGTAAAAAAGGGGCTAAGAGTTTGTTCGCTTTGGATAATATATGGGATGGTTTGGGAGCTCTGTTAGTAAAAAATCCCAATCTTAAGTATTTCTTTGGAAAAGTAACCGTATATCAACATTATAATTCTACAGCCAGAGATATGATATTCGGATTTTTGAGAAAATATTTTCCCGATCACGAAAATCTTGTATACCCGGTTGATCCTTTTGAAATTTCATTTACTCCAAAACAAATTGATAATTTATTTAATGCTCCAACATATAAAGAAAATTTCCACATACTTAATAGAGAGGTAAGAGCGTTGGGTGTTAATATTCCTCCCCTGGTAAATGCTTATATGGGCTTATCTCCCAATATGAGTTCTTTTGGTTTTGCTGTATATCACGAATTCGGTGAACTTATTGAATGCTGCATTATGATCCCTATAGATCAAATGTATGAAGAGAAAAAGCAAAGACATATTACAACTTTCTTAGAAGGACCGGAAAATAAAACGGTTTAATTGCAATATTGTACTGATTTTTTACGTTACAGAGGTATAATTACTGTGTTTTTATGTAACGATTGCATAAAAATGATTACATTTGTATTATAAACCTTAATCCTTTATTATGAAAAGAAATTATACAAACATACTACAATTAATTGCATTACTATTTGTATCAATTCTTTGTTGCACTCAGAATGTTTCCGCTGCGTATACATTAGCAGTTTATCCAAATGCTAATCCTACTGATATACAACATTTTGATTTTGTACAAAAACCATCAAATGTTCCGGATGAAATGCGTGTAGTTGCCAATTTTTCGGGCAATGCCAATGATTACTCATTTTGGGTTGGTCAAGATTATGCAAAAGATGCCTATTCTGCCGATGTTCCATTATCAAATGTGATTCTAAATTGTACTACAGGTAGTTTTACTACGAGTATTTATACAACCAATACTGCAGCTAACCATTTTCCTCACGATTTTATCTGTTTAGATACAGATGAATATATATACGGTATGGCTTGCTGGTATGACATCGCAGCAAATTGTGGAGGTGGTGCTTCTTCAGCAGGTAATCACGTTTTCACAACGAATGATCATGTTGTATGGACGTATTCTTTCCCGCTTGTAAATGTTTCATCAGGCTTTAAGATATTAAAATCTGCCGATGGAGTTAATTGGGCTTGGAATATGGGACAATTAGGACACGAACAATCAAGAACATTCTTAACTGAAGGAACAGGTGTTAATATTAATATAACAGCTTCCGGATGGGCAGGTGATTGTACGCTTGATTTGCCTAGTATTGCTAACGGCGATACAGTATTGTTGAGCTTGACAAAAAGTGGTGCCAATTATGCAATATCAGCTAGTTATGAATTAGCTAAACCTGAAATTTCGACAGATGATAGCGATTGTTCAAACGTTGTTTTTGAAATAACTAATTATCAAGCTTCACGAACATACACCTGTACTTTAGATGGTTCGCCCGTTACACTTACAAATGGAGTTTATTCAATAAATAATCCGCAACCTAATACTACTTACATTTTTGAGGCTGTAGTTTCTGAGGGTGCTCTTACATCTGAAGTGTCCACAGCTTCTTTTTTGTATGAAGGCAATCCCGATCCTCCGGTAGTTCAATCATATCGAGAGTGTCAGCAAGTAGGAACAGCAACATGGTCATCTTTAGTTAATTGTCCATCATGCAATTTGCTTTGGTATGATTCACAGATATCTATTAACCCTATTTCAGAACCATCATCATTCGATAAAAATACAGTAGGAGTTACAACTTATTACGTATCACAGGTAGTTGATGGTTGTGAAAGTTCACGTCAAGAAGTTTCTGTTACTGTGTACGAGTTGCCAAATCCTTTGGTAGGTTTGCCGCAATCAATATGTTCAGGAAGTGTAGCTCAGTTGGGTTCAAGCCCTGTCGCGGATGTTGATTATTCATGGTCACCTGCCGACAAATTAGATGATGCAACAATTGCAAACCCTACAACACTGCCTTTGACATCAAGTCAGGAATTTACACTAACTGTACAAAAGCATTCATATCCTGTACCTTCGTGTAGCAGTCAGGCATCTGTTTGGGTTACTGTTGTACCAAAGCCGTCTATTACATTGGATCCTTCATCTGCAACTATCTGTGAGGGTTCAACTGTTCGTTTACGCAATTTAAATGACGAAAGTGCAGATGTATCATATCTATGGGAGCCCTCAGGATTGGTATTAGCGCCTACATCGGTAGACACAGAGTCTCTAGCACTTAACGCAAGCCAAGATTTTGCTTTAGTAGCAACAAATCGTAACATCGCTAATTGTATTAGCACTGATACAGTAAGGGTAAATATTGTGCCAAATCCGACAGCAGATGCGGGAAATGATCGTAGTATATGTGAAGGTTCAACAACTCAGTTAGGGACGCCCGCCGAATTAGGAATGTCTTATTTTTGGACACCTATTGACAAAGTTGATAATGCTAATATAGCTCAACCAAATACGGTTGCATTAAATACGAATACAATATTTTTGCTAAATGTTGTAATGACTTCTTCACCATTTTGCTCTTCTAGCGATCAAGTGACAATTGATATAGATGAGAATCCGGATGTATATACAGTTTCCGGTGATAGTGCTTATTGCGAGGCACAACCATATACCGACATGATAGTAGAATTGTCCGGTTCAAGTCTGGGAGCAGAATATATGTTGTGCAAAGATGGTCTTGAAGTAGGTACTTGGACGGCAGGTACAGGAATGCCAATGTCATGGCCAAATAACCCAAAAGGAGTATATACGGTTAAAGCGAGAACAATAAATACACAGTGCGAATTGTGGATGAATGGGTCAGC
Source organism: Bacteroidetes bacterium ADurb.Bin302 (assembly GCA_002069025.1). The sequence continues at coordinate 16,980 of MWBK01000106.1, forward strand.
AACAATAATTGAAATGCCGGCACCAACCGTTACCATGATTAGCAATCCTGTTAATGTTTGTCCGGGTGAAACAATAAAAATGGAATTATCATTTACAGGTACACCTCCATACTCATTCGATTTGTCTATCAATAATGTTACAAGTACGCTGACAAGTGCCAATAATTATTATGATTTTGATTATGAACCTGCCGGCGAAACCGTGTTTATGGTCAGACGTTTGCAAGATAAGTATTGTGAAGTAAATTATGCTAACCCTCCAACATACGAATTACAGGTTGATTCTGTTGATAGTTATAAAATTTTATCAGATCCTGAGGATGCTCTTTTATGTCCAGGTGATGGTGTTAATTTGTATGTTACGTATTCAGGGACTACTTCTACTTTTTTGTGGAGTACTGGTGCAACAGGAACTTCAATAAATGTTGTTCC
>MWBK01000107.1 GCA_002069025.1 Bacteroidetes bacterium ADurb.Bin302
TACCACCAGGAATCGAACCGGGGACACAAGGATTTTCAGTCCTTTGCTCTACCAACTGAGCTATGGTACCATTTTGAGACTGCAAAGGTAAAAAGATTTTTTTAAATACCAAACTTTATTATAAAAATTAGTACCCGGCATCGCAGTCTTTGACTCACCACCTGCCTCCTGCGCCACCACCACCGGTAGAACCGCCGCCGAAGCCACCAAAACCACCACCAAAGCCGCCTCTGCCAAAGCTTCCACCAGAACCTCCAACCGGGAACCATCCAGTTGATGAACCGGTTTTATTATTTCCACCACCTTTCTTGCGAAAAATTACAGCTAATATGATGCCACCAAAAATTGCGATAAAAATAACCCAATCAAACCAACTTAATTCATCAGAATTTGCGTATTCATCGGCAGTAAATTCGCCTTTTGATAAAGACATAATTGTTGAAACAGCTTTGTTTACACCATCATAGTAATCCCCCTCAATAAAAGACGGTATCATTTCTTTCTGCACTATTTGATGCGCCACAGCATCAGGAATAATACCCTCCATGCCATAACCTGTAGAAATGAAAACTTCGCCTGAGCTATCACTGGTCTTTGGTTTTAATAATATCAAAACACCATTATCCTTGCCTTTACTGCCTATTTTCCATTTATCGAACAGTGCAACAGAATACTCGTTTATTTCATATCCTTCAAGAGACTCAACAGAAACCACTGCAATCTGCACTGATGTTGAATCGGAAAATTCAACAAGACGTGCTTCCAATTCTGCTCTTTGCTCAACAGAGAACATAGATGCAAAATCGTTTACTAAACGCGGAGGTTGCATCGGATCAGGAATATTCTGACCAAATAACAGCATTCCAAAAAAGAATGCTGCTATAAAAATCAAAGATCTTTTCATATTAGAAGTTTACTGTTGGTGCTACACTAGCTGCTTGATCGGCTTCAAAATAAGGTTTTTGTGCAAAGCCAAAAATACCTGCTATAAGACTATTTGGGAAACGGCGTATTTTTGTATTAAAAGATTGAACTGCTTCGTTAAAACGCTTACGTTCAGTCGAAATGCGATTCTCGGTACCTTCTAATTGAGCTTGCAATTGCAAAAAGTTTTGATTCGCTTTTAAATCCGGATAGTTCTCGGTAATCATCATAAGACGACTCATAGCTTTAGACAATTCGCCTTGAGTTTCCTGGTATTTAGCCAGTGATTCTGCATCATTTATATCAACCGTAAGATTAGTTGCTTTAGCACGTGCTTCTACAACTGCTGTTAAGGTACCTTCCTCATGTGCCGCATAACCTTTTACTGTATTAACCAAGTTTGGAACTAAATCCATTCTACGTTGATACTGATTCTCTACTTGTGACCAAGCAGAATTAACAGATTCTTCCATTGTAATCATTCCATTGTAAGAGGAAAAAATCCAAACTACGATAACCGCAACGACGGCAATAATAATCCACAATCCTTTGTTTTTCATACTGATATTTTTTAATGTTAAAGTGTATATTACTACAAAACTATTTTTTCATGATTATACCACGATTCTTTTTCCCATCAACCTTAGTGATTAGAGCAGAATCGAAATGAACTTGACGTATGTACTTAGTCTCCTTTACAGTAGGCTGTGCTTCAAGGTATGCCATATCAAAGCACTCTTGCTTATTATTATTCTGAACAGTTATATACACAGCTCCACACGAAGTAAGATTCTGAAAGAAATGAGTACCCTGACTCGGATCTATATGATAATTCGTTTCTCCGGCTTCTACTATAACATGCGCACCTGCAATATTTGGCCATTTAACAGGTATCCCCAGCCATGTATCACTGCTTCCCCATCTTCCGGGTCCTATCAAAATATAAGGCTTATTTTCAGCCATCAATGCCTTATTAAACGAATCAATATCATACGCAATTAATTGATTATTTGATGGACTAAACATTCCCGGTTTTACATATACCACATCAAATATATCACTTAATATACCATTGCCTAAAGCATTTGAAGATGATACCAAAGTATCGACAAGCGGAATCAAGGACAAGTCTTCGTCAATTGATTTATTAGAATCCACAATAGGACGTATCTGCAATAAATAAAATACATTATTAGTATTTTTTTTATAATCGAGGTTTACTGCGAATTCAATCTCTACAGGACGCCCCATCTCGCGTTCGCCCACCTTCAGTACCTTCTCTAGGATATCTGCCAATGGGAATACATCATGCTCCAAAATATTAGCAAATGTAATTACCTTTCTTCCTCCTTCGTATATACCATCACGAATTATCTGATCGTAAGGATCAAAGGTGGATGCAAGATAACGCAAGGTACCATCTTTTTCAGCATCACGCACATTTAAATGCAATAGGTTAAAGCCATCGTCTACCAATGGTTCAAATTTTATATTCGCCAAATCAAGCGCATTAAAATATGTTTGCGTTTCACGAAGAGCAAAATCTAAAGAACTTGTTTGTAATATGTTATTTGGATGCTTTGGCGAGAATCTAAGTGTTTGGCCACCATCAACAATATACTTACCTAATCCGAGAGCTACATTTACAATACCATCCTCCGGTTTTTCTTCACCTATAGGATAATAATTCAAAGATCTTGCGACTCCCGAAAATGAAGGATAAAATCTATCTTCATGAGCATTACCGCACACTTCTTGCAGAACTACAGCCATTTTTTCTCTGCTAATGACATTCTTAGTTGCAGTCATGTAAGATTTACTTGCCTGATAGTAAACTGATGCATACACAGCCTTAATTGCCTCACATATCATCATCAATGTAGTAATACGACTTCCTTTGATATTTGGTACCATATATGTAGAGTATACACCAGCAAAAGGTTGATAGTGAGCATCTTCAAGCAAACTTGAAGAACGAACTGCGATAGGACAATTTTCTTCAACAGCACCAAGATATGCATATAAATCACCTACTACAGTGCGTGGCAATTTAGCATTTAAAAAGAATTTTAAAATTTCCTCATCAGTTTTATCCTCTGCTAAAGCTATGGGGTATAAGTTATTCATTTCCATGAATTCGTCGAACTTATCCGTGCAAAGAACAACTGTTTTTGGTACTACAATCTGAGTCGTTTCATACTCAAAAAACTCTGGATTTCGTTTTGATACAAGGTCTAGAAATGCCAAGCCTCTACCTTTTCCACCCATTGAACCTTCTCCGATTCGAGCAAAATTCGAATACGTGTCGTATCTATCGCTCATAAATACGGCAACAACGCCTTTATTTTTGATTTTACGATAAGTTACTATTGCATCGAAAATAATTTTGCGAGCCTCATCAATATCGTTTATGTTCTTGACAACTAGGCCGCGTAAAAACTCTGCCAAAGGGAACATGGCTCTTGAATAAAGCCAGCGTGATATGTGATTATGAGATATATGGTAAAACAATGATTCAGCAGGAATTGTAAAAATTTCATCTTGTAAATCTCTTAAATTCCGAGCGACAGCTACCACCTCCTTATTTTCAGGATTGATAAAATTAAAATCACCGAAACCGAAATTAGTAGTTACGGCATCCTTCAACTCAAGATGCATTGTTTCATTATTTTTATTAATGAAATATGCTCCCATTTCTTCAGCAAGAGGCTTGTTTTTATCCTCACTCGATTCTATAATTATAGGCAAAAACTTGTCTTTCGATCTTATGTACGAACACAAGCTGATACCGGCCTCACCATCTATCACACCGTTACGAGGAAACCTTACATCAGATACTACACCAAGAATATTTTTTGAGTATTTGTCATAAAGTTTCAATCCTTCTTCATAACTACGAGCCAATAAAATCTTTGGCCTACCACGCATTCGCAACATTCTTTCATGATCATTTAATGCCTCTGTCATAAACGACCTAGATTGCACAAATACATGTTTATATAGATATGGCAATATAGCAGAATAAAAAAGTATAGAGTCTTCAATAAACAAAATTGCTTGAACTCCTACTGATGCGATATCCTTATCAACATTCATCTTGTCTTCAATCAACTTAACAATTGCCAACAAAAGATCTGTTTCGCCTAACCAACTAAATACATAATCAATGCCCGTAAAATCCTCATGTCCGAAAACCTTCTTAAACATTTCACGCGAAAAGGGAGTTAATAACACAATGGGAATAGATGGCCTTTGGCTTTTGAATTCTTTTGACAGCTCGAATACCTCACTATTGTCGCCGGAAGGCATAACAATTATAAGTTCGAAAGACCTGGCTTTTAGTAAATCCTTAGCATCTTTCATTGTTGATGCTAAAGTAAAACGAGGAGGATAACGAAGATTTAGTGAAGTATACTCATTAAATATCTGCTCATCTATTCTACCATCTTCTTCAAGTGTAAACGCATCATACTTACTAGCAACTAGCAAGATATTATAGATACGTTGAGTCATTAAACTTGCAAAAGAAGTATCTTTAAAGTATAGTTTAATCCTATCAGGTCTATTCATAATGGCAAATATACACTTTTTCTATCGCTTGCGAAATGCAGTTCCTCTAAAAACTGCAATTAATTGATCTGTGTCTTCCATTCTTACTTCAACATCGTACAAAATTATAGTTTTACCTTGTTTTACGGGTTTTGCAATAGATATTAAAACTCCTTCAGATTTGCCTCTGAAATAATCTATTTGCGCATTCAATGTGACGCATTCACCGCCCATCGAATTTGAAGCCGCCCCCATTGTATAATCAGCCAAAGTAAATAAAGCACCTCCTTGAACAGAACCCAGACCATTTAAATGATTCTTAGTTATTGGCATTCTCATCTTTGCATATCCGTTATAAGCCTCAAGGATTTCAATTCCTATCAATTTTGCAAACTCATCTTTTTGAATGTGATTTTCTACTATCATATCTTCAATTATAAAAAAAGCCCCTATAGCGATTAACTACAAGGGCTTTTTATGGTTTTGAACTAAAATCTATTTATGAAAATAAAAGTCGCAACGACGATTCTTATATTCTTTCATTGGAGGATTCTGCATTTTTCCCTTTGGAGTTAGAGAAATTCTGGAAGCATCTATACCATATTTTTCAACCAACTCTTTCTTAACTGTTTCAACACGATTACTACTTAACTTCATATTATAATCACCACTTCCAGGGAAATCGCAATAGCCACGCAATTCAACTTGCAACTCAGGATCTTCTTTTAATTTCTGAGCAGCTTTTGCTACATTGCTCTTAGCAACATTAGTCAAATAATATTTGTCGAATGGGAAATACACAGACATATCGTAATCAATGCCAGCACCCATTGCAGCTAATACGCCTCTAACCTCTTCGCAACATTTTGCTGATTGCATAATCTCTTGTGGAATACTTTCACCCCAATAGTTTACGAAAGAGCCTTGTGGAGTATTAGGTTCACGATCACGGAAATCAGGAACTCCATCACCATCACCATCAGGTCTGGTTGCTTGTTGAGCCTCTAAAGCAGCTATACGTGGTAGAACATTATTGCTAAGAGTATCTTCAACAGCAGTTACACGTCTTTTTAAACTGTCCAATTGATCTTGAAAGTTTTTGTCGCCGGTTTTTAATTCACGATAAGCAAAAGGACTTATATTACGCATATGGCCGCCTTCTTTTTTGTTAGGAGCAAACTTTACACGGAAATTTAAAGTAGCTGTAAATTCACCATCATTCATAACACCCTTGGTGTATGCTTCTCCTTCAAAATAATCTTTATTATGGAAACGATAATGTGCGTTCAAACCTAAAGCAATATGCTTGTTGAAGTTGTACTCAACGTTTAATCCTACAGGAAAACCTATTGCCATACCATCTTTTATATCACGAGGACCAGCCTCTGCTGCTATTTGTGCTATTTCTTCAGGCGTTTTACCTGCTTTAGTAGCCTTATCTATTGCAGCTTGTTCGATAGTTCCTATTGGAGAACCCGCAACAGGAGTTGTTTGCACATCGTAAAAAGTTAGACCCAAACCGGCATTCAAATAAAATCCCCATTTCCAAGTGCTACGATATTGCCCAAACAAGTTCAAAAGGTTTAACGAAGCCATAAGAGTTGGCTCATACATATTACCGGTAAACGTATTACTACCATACTCGGTTGTTTTTGTAGCTCCTAAAAATGGCATATATTGGAATTGTGCAATCAAACCCCAATATGGATTCCATGTGTATTCAATATCCAATCCAACTGTCCATGAAACAGTAGATTGAGAAAAAATATCATTATATTTTTGCGTTACGTCACCATCAAACTGAGACAATCCTCCGTTTATTGATAGAGACCAGTGCGTAAAGTCCTTAAAGTCGTTTAATCCACCTGTTGAATCAGAAAAAGCACTTGCCGTATTTTTAGCAGCAGATGCTAAGGTAAAACTAAACGCAAGAACTGTGATTAGTGTCAAAACTTTTTTCATACTCGCTTTTTTATATATTTGGCGCAAATATAAAACATTAATAGTATATAAACATCATATTCTCAATACAAAAGGAGAAAAAAGCTTATTTTTTGAGTTCATTTGTTAAAATTGAACCAAATAAAGTTGCCGGTGATGCTTTTTCAATCTCAACTATCACATAATCACCTATTTTCACATTTCCTTTATCAAATAAAACTACTTTATTTTGTGATGTTCTTCCAAAAAGTTGTTCGCGGGAACGCTTAGAATATCCTTCAACTAAAACTTCGAATTGTTTATTAATGTCATTTTCATTACTCTGAAGAGATAATTGCAATTGTAAATCAATGGCTTCTTGTAAACGTTTTACTTTTATTTCTTCCGGCACATCATCCGGCAAATGCTTGGAAGCATAAGTGCCTTCACGTTCCGAATACTTAAACATAAATGCACTATCAAAGGCTACTTCGCGCATTAATGATAAGGTTTGAGCATGATCTTCTTCTGTCTCTGAATGAAACCCGGTAAATAAATCTGTCGTAATACCACAATCGGGTATATGTTTGCGAATCATTGCGATTTTATCTAAATACCACTCACGCGTATATTTTCGATTCATTAGTTGCAATATTCGATTACTACCTGATTGGACCGGCAAATGTATGTGCTTACATAGATTATGATGCTTAGCAATTGTTTTTACCATTTCTTCATCCATGTCTTTAGGATGTGAAGTAGTAAAACGAATTCGCATATCAGGAACTTCTCCGGCAAGTTTATCAAGCAATTCCGCAAACCCCATACCTTCAAAATTATATGAATTTACGTTTTGCCCTAACAATGTCAATTCTTTATATCCTTTTTCTTTTAAATCCAGTACTTCGTTTAAGATACTTTGGTATTCACGACTTCTCTCTCTACCCCTTGTATATGGTACTATGCAATATGAACAAAAATTATTACAACCACGCATTATTGATACAAAACCTGATATTGTATTATGGCCGATTCGACTTGGTATTACATCTTTGTAGGTTTCAACAACTGATGATTTTACATTTACAACTCTACTTCCTTGTTCAACAGATGCAATTAAGTTTGGCAAATCCAGATACGCATCCGGTCCAACTACCATGTCTATGACTTTTCTTGATAAAAGATCCTCTTTTATCCTTTCTGCCATGCATCCTAAGACTGCAACTATAAGTTTGCTGTTTTTTCTCTTTAGAGACTGAAAGAACTCCAAACGCGATAAAGCTTTTTGTTCTGCGTGGTCGCGAATGGAGCAAGTGTTGATAAAAATAGCATCCGCTTCGGATATATCTTCAGTAATCACATAACCTGCCATTTGCATAACTGCTGCGACGACTTCGCTATCAGCTATATTCATTTGGCAACCATAAGTTTCTAGAAACAATTTTTTTTCGTTAGCAAATATGGCGGATGCATAGTCCGTTGGTTTGCCATTTTGGTTTTCCATATAATTTTTTCGTTAAAAATGTGCGCAAAGATACGCTATTTTAATCATAATTCGACAACTACATAAAAAAGCATTAAATATTTACATATATCTGCCACTATATTGAATAGCTATAATTATTCGTTAAAACAACTATCATATAACTTTACACAAACGTTTTCGTTAAACTAAGTTAATAGTAAAGTAAAATAGTCGCAATCGTTTGCAAGTTAATAAAAACATTATACCTTTGTCAGGAGAAAATTGAAAAGATTTTTTCATAGTTAAGGTTTAGGTTAAATAAGGAGAGTACTGATGTTCTCTCCTTATTTATTTTGATGCTACCAATGCAATATAATTCCGTTTTCTATTTGATTATTTATTATCAAAAAATTAAAACAGCTCATTAATAATAATATAGCTTATATGGTAAAAAAAAATAAATCAACAATATTGTTTGTTTATTAGTACAACTTGACTTATCTTTGCCAAACATACAAAGGAGAGTCCCGGTTTACGAATCGGGATTCTTCTTGTTTTATCTAACAATACAAAACAATTATTTATATATTATGGCAACACCAAATTACATGACCGAAGAAGGTTACAAGAAACTTATGGAAGAGATCAACCGACTTGAATCGGTAGAACGCCCAAAAATTTCAAGGCAAATTGCTGAAGCTCGCGACAAAGGAGACTTATCAGAAAATGCCGAATATGATGCTGTCCGTGAAGCACAAGGGCTACTCGAGTTAAAAATCGCTCAAATGAAGGCAACGGTCTCAAATGTTCGCATCATAGATGAAACTCAACTTGGCGATGGTACAATACAAATACTTAGCAAAGTTACCATTAAGAATGTCAAAACCGGCCAAAAAATGACATACACCTTAGTGTCTGAAGCAGAAGCTAACATACGCGAGTTTAAAATGGCAATAAGCACACCTATTGCTAAAGCTCTTATAGGCAAGAAAAAAGGCGACCACGTAACAGTTGAGGCTCCTTCAGGCATTATTGAATTTGAAATCTTAGAAGCTGGATTCTAAAACACAATTATATGGCAAGCATATTTAGTAAAATAGTAGCCGGTGAAATTCCTTGTTATAAGGTTGCTGAAACCGACAAGTACTTCGCATTTCTAGATATCAATCCTTTAGTTAAGGCTCATACTCTTGTAATTCCAAAACAAGAAGTAGATTATATTTTTGATTTATCTGATGAAGATTTAGCGGGCTTACATATTTTCGCAAAAATCATTGCTGATGCAATCAAGAAAGCATACCCATGCAAGAAGGTGGGCGAAGCTGTTATCGGATTAGAAGTTCCGCATGCACACATTCACCTGATTCCTATTCAAAAAGAATCGGATATGCTGTTTTCAAATCCAAAACTCAAATTAACAGCCGAAGAGTTTAAAGAAATTGCTGCAAACATACAAAATGCAATTAAAGCATAAATAATGTGACTATCAAAAAAGGGGTTCACATCTTATGTGAGCCCTTTTTTTGATATATATTTACTAAACTAAAATTTGTGTTTATCACAATTTTGCTTCTGCTTTTTCGATCTCTTTTACAAGAGACTTAGGCAAATTGTCGACGCAGTGATGACATTTCATTTCTAAGGTGTACATACGTCCGATGCAATAGTTAGAATGCTTGCAGCCGTTACGGTAATTTGAATCAGATTCTTTCATCTTATTTACAAATTCAGGATCATGAACTAATGCGCGAGCCATTTGTACAAGTTCAAATCCCTTATCTAAAACTTCGTCAATCTTAGCTCTTGAAACAAGTCCACCAACGTAGATAAGAGGACATTTAATTTCTGCTCTAAATTTCAGTGCAGGTTCTAGAAAATATGCTTCTTTAAAAGGAACGGTAGGAATCATTTGTCTGCCAACAACTTTCAATCCTGCTTTTAACCACCAGAATTTCCACGGATTCATATAATGTCCTAAGGTTTTAAGTGGCATAGCTCCACACATAACATGCATAGGTGCTTTGCTTACAAATCCGGCGCTAAGTACAATTCCGTGTACACCGCATTTCTCTATTTCCTTTGCAACGGTCAAGCAGTCGGGAAGTTCTAATCCTCCTTTAAATCCATCATACATATTGGTTTTTACGACTACTGCCATGTCGTCTTTAGCGTGCTGCATTACTTCGTGTAAAACTTGGCGCATAAAACGCATACGATTATCGAGGCTGCCACCATATTCATCTTTTCTATGGTTTGTGTATGGTGATAAAAATTGAGAAATCAGATAACCATGTCCTGCATGTATTTCAACGCAATCAAATCCGGCTTTGCGGCACATATCTACAGATTTTCCGAAATCTTTTACCAAATCATTTATTTCAGAAATTTTCAAACCACGCATAATGGTTGGAGAGTATAAATTAAATCCGCTTGAAGCACCAACAGGCATCCCGCCACATGTATAATAGTGAGTCATATTGCCGCAGTGACCTAATTGTATGCTTGCTTTAGCTCCTTCTGCATGTATTGCATCCGTTAATTTTTTTAGTTCCGGAATGATTTCCTCGCGCATCCATAACTGTCCGTCAAAAGATACACCGTTGCGGTTAACAGCGCAATAGGCGATTGTAGTCATACCGATTCCGCCTTTGGCTACGCTTGTATGGTAGTTAAACAAATCTTGTGAAGGCTTGTTATCATAACACATATTTTCAAATGCGGCCGAACGTATAGTACGATTACGTAGAGTAATAGGTCCTAATTGAAACGGAGTGAATAATTTACTTTCTGACATGATGATATGAATTGTTAATTATCAGTATATGAATGGGAAAACGCGTTTTAGATGTTTCCCTTTAAATTCTTGTTCAAATTCAACTTTGTATTTTTTGTAAATAGAATTTGCGCGGGGTACTAAATTTGCGCAAGTCCACCATAAGAATACTGCACCTGCAGTCGACCATGTTAATATTGCAAATCCGCCCCATTCTAAAATTTCACCAAAGTAATTTGCTGATGTAACATATTTATACATGCCTTTTTGCGGTAAATAATGATTAGTATCACCTGGTGCACGAAGATTCCTTATTACATGGTCTGAATTCCAATTTATAATTAAACCTATAATAAAAATGCTTGTGCCTAAAATAAATTGCCAGCTTGTTAACCAACTTTCAGTGTACATATTTTCAGGTGCAAGATAAAAAATCCATCTTCCTTGTATGTATCCGTTAGCAATATTAAAGAGTACTCCCATAAGCATAATGGCAATAGGCATCTTACTATCTCCTTTTAGTAAAAAAGGGAAAATAAACGAACGTTGAAAATAGTGTAATTCGAATAGTAAGAACATAATTAGTGGTACAATCTCAAATGTTCTGTCTGACATCCACCATAAGTATGCTATGACAAAAAATACAGGGCATTCCATCATCACCCATGCTACTTTATTGTTTATTGACGGTCCCCATTTTTCACTGATTAATTTGCCGTAACCTGCCTCAACAAAAAACAAGGATACGAATACCACCAATGCTATAATAGTCATGATGAGTAAGAAAAAATTAAACTGTGCTAAATCCATAATTAATATTTATTGATGTTATGTATAAAGTGAATTAGTTAATATTTAATTAGTAGTCAAGTTTAATATTGTCAACCCATAAAGTATTACCCACGGTTCCGATGAATGCACCTTGATTTCCTGAGGTAATCATTAAAATCATGTGTGTAGGAACATCATCTTCATCACCCCAACAGATTTCTCTTACAAGAACCATTTTACCTTTTTTGTTAGGTGCTTTGAATGGTCCATTGCTACCTGAAAGTGCCATAAATGGCTTGTAATATGGGGTTTTGCTGATATCGCCGTATTGAATAGGGAATCTTGCGTTGTTTTGCCATTCTGGTACATCACTGGTTAATTGATGGCGAATAGTTCCAATGCGTTTTGCATAAATCTTTCCATCTGCGTCTTCCCATCTTTTTTGTAGATAAAGTATGAATTCGGCCCTGTCTTGTTTTCCCTCAATACGAGTTGAGCCGATACCGGGATGTTTCATTACAAAGGTATTCTGTGATACTATACATTTGTAATCCAAAACTAGTGCCTTAGGTTTTTGAGTGAAAGGGACTCCCATATTAATAAATCCGTATGGGTCGCTGGTACCTGTAATAGGTTCAAGAGTTTCTCCTAAAAATATGCTACCGGATACAAGTACCGAAATATCAATCATTCCAAGTACTTTTACATACTCCATTTTGGTGTCAAGTCTTGCGCATCTTCCGTTGCCTCTTTTTTCCGGTGAAACCGAATTACTTGTTTTATGGATTCCTGCAACTTTAGCATATGCGTTAGAAGAACTCCAAGGTGTTTTTACACCATATTTGTAAGGTATATTCCCTTTTATGTATTCGTCAGGAGCAATAACGTAGATTTGTTTAGTCTTTCCACCGATTATGGCAGATTCTTTAATCTCGCGTGTCGCCCATTGTTCAAAATCACCGAATTGAATGGGTTTTTCTTCGGCTAATATTGGCAAAAAGTATGCTATTAGACCTAACGATAATATTGGCTTTAGTTTCATATACATATTTTAACGGCTGCAAAGATAATTAAAATACATTAAAACTCAATTTATTAAGAAATAAATGCATTGGGATGTTGCTTGTGAAAATTTAAATAAGAAGTGCAATATTACTGTTAGTAATGCAATTGCGTAGCAGTCGCCGTTAATATTATTGTTCGGAGATATTTGTTAAAAATTTAAGGTTCTTTGGTATTCGGCTTCAGGTTCAGTTGCTAAAAACAATTTTAATTGTTTTTTGTCCTCAAATCCACCAAGTTTTTTTCTATAAGTACCAAATATTTGTGGATTCTCGATTTCAAGTTTTCTATTTTTAGAAATATTCAAAAATTCTTCGACTTTATCAATTCCTAGAAATTTTCTATTTGCAAGATTTGCAGCAATTCCTGTTGTCGAAC
>MWBK01000108.1 GCA_002069025.1 Bacteroidetes bacterium ADurb.Bin302
TGCTATAAACCACTATCATACTGTGGCATGTATAATTTTTGATGTTGTAATTCCGTCGTTAATTAATTATAATGTTGTTATGATTATGCAGACTAAGGTTTTATGGACTGAATCTTCGCAGTTTCCAAATGGCTGGGGTATTAAAGAGCATAAGCATGATTATTTCCATATGTTTTACTTTTTGTCGGGCAAGGGAGCTTTCATACTTGATAAAAAAGTAATTAATACAGATCCCCAAACATTAGTAATTGTACCACCAAATACTACTCATGGGCTGGAGCGAGTTTCAGGAGATACAGTCTCAGCCCATGAAATTAAATTTCTTATTGATGATAATGATTTGGCTGCAGTAGTTTTAAATATCCCCCAAGTTGTCCAGGGTAGTTCATTTATCAACATTATAACCTCATATCTCATAAACAATGGTCCGTCAGTTGTGCCCGCTGTTAATGTTGCACTCGATCATTATTTATGTACACTGTTACTACACCTAATTGAAAGCAATAGCGATACCAAAGGGAGGAGGCAATCATCACACATTATTAACACAGAAGGATTCTCGGATTTAACAGTTAGTATTATTGTTTATATTGAAAGCAATTATATGTATCCAATTAATTTGAAGATTCTGTCTGAATCAATCGGTTATAATTGCAATTATATGTGTACTGTGTTCAAAAAAGATACTGGTTTTACAATTGTAGATTATTTAAACTATGTCCGCATCCGCTCTGCTGCACAATATTTTTCTTATAGTGACATTAGCATTCCTTTGGTTTGTTCGCGTGTGGGATTCTCAAATATAAGCCATTTTAATCGGACATTTAAGAGACTAGTTGGAATGTCGCCAACCAAATACCGCAGGATGTTCCCGTTAGACATTAATAGAAATAACGAATCTTATTGCAATAACCATAGTGAGGATACGATGCTAAGCATTACCCAAGCCTTTAACCAACTACATAAATGATTTGCATCATACCTCACATCATAGTTTAAAGTAATTTAAATAATTCATTGCACGCGCAAATATGCCATAATTAAGCCCCAGGCTTACGCTTACACCTGATATTCCTCAATATATTTCCACCCAGCATCTGAGAATTGGGAAAGTGTACGTTGTGTTGCGCCATAGGTAATGAATTCTGTTTGATCCATCCCGTCAGGTTCATAAGCGCGTTTGAACTCGCGTATTCCCATTAATCTGCTAATAATATCCTGTGAAACAGGCTTAAACATATCACCCTTTATCTTTTCTTCACTCTTCAAGGATTCACAAATTTTTGGAGAAAGGGACATTGATATGTCAGCACCTGCCAGAGCAGTTGCATGGTATGCACCCCGCATGCCTGCGGGCATTAGTTTGGATTCATATTTCTGATCAACAAATATCTGATAGGCGCGTTTAATGCATGCAGTACCTGCTTGTATAATATCAGTCTCGGGCACGGCTACTTTTTGATCGCTTGATACATCTCTCAGGTAGTCATCCAAACGTCCTACCATTATTACCGCAAAAGCCTTACCTGTTTTTAAATCTTTTGAAATAGCACGGGCTATTCCCTTTTGCTGTGATTTTGCGATAGCAAGGACTTGGGGGACAGTAAAGCTAACTGTCCCGACTGTTGTTATACCAAGTGCAGATAATTCCTCAATCGCCAAGAGGCCTGAAGCCGTTGCTGGCAGTTTAACGGCAATATTTGGAGCCCATTCAGCCAACCGTTTACCTATACTAATCATCGCTTCTGCGTCACCTTGAAAACGAGGATTCACTTGAGCGCAAACATATCCTTGGTTACCATTTGTTCTTTCGTAGATACCCATGAACCTTTTTGCGATTTCAACTGTCACACAGCGGATTATCTCCTCGGCCTTCGCCTGTCCTGTTAAAGATTTTGCGCTTTTGAGATAAGGACTCCATAATTCTGGATTCCTATAAATTGATTGCTTTATCAATAGGGGGTTGGTAGTGACTCCAGTAGCCCCAATGCTAATAGCTTGATCGATATCCTGCAAATCGGCACTATCAACCCACCAATATGTATCTGTCCCGGTTAACCATTCTAAATAAGTATTTTGTTTCACTACCTAACACCCCTTTATTTTTGTTTTCACCTTCGGAGATAGCAATGTACACTACAGTCGAGATGTTCTACATTCATGTCGGATACGTTTTCATTTAGCCATTTCTCCAAACACAGTTTCGAAGATGTTTAGCGTAGTATTGATATCACTTTCGGTATGCGCGGTTGAAAAATAGAAGCGACCCCTAAGAGGATGCATATGTATACCACGTGATAGACACTTTTTATAAAAGACATTGTATGCTTGCTTATCAACTTTAAAACTATCTGCAGCATTAATTAAAGGCTCATCAATCCCAAAATTGAGCCCCATAACTGAAACCTGATTTTCACACCATAGCTTTATACCGTATTTTTCCGCAAGACTACGGATGCCGTCTTTTAGCATGGTAGAAATCTTATTAAGGCTATCATATGTTCCTTGTTTTTCAAGCTCAGAGATTGTAGCAAGGGCGGCAGCAACGCATAGGGGGTTTGCATTGAAAGTCCCTGCTGGATGTACGCCACACTCAAGTATTTCACTTCGTGCCGCAATACCCGATATTGGATACCCG
>MWBK01000109.1 GCA_002069025.1 Bacteroidetes bacterium ADurb.Bin302
CCACGATAAAATTCAGGTAATAGAAGGAATAGCAAGCACAGAAACTTTAATTTGTTTGGGAGAAGCTTTTAGACGCCAAATTACTGTAGAATGTGATAAGGAATAATTTATCACATTTTAAAATATTCTTCTAATAGTTTGTGTGCAGCAATAAATGAACTTACTTCATCTTTCATTACTTGTTGTTCTAGTTGACTTAACTTAGCAGAAATTATTGGATTACTGTAGAAATTACTTTTAAGTTTTCCGTCAATAGTTTCATACATCCAGTATTTTGTTTGAGAGCGGCGTTTGTGTGCAAAATAGTCGTTTCCTTTAGTAAATTGGGTATATTCTTCTATCATGTTCCAAATCTCTTCAATACCTGTTTTTTGAAAAGCGGAGCATTTTAAAACTTGAGGTTTCCATCCAGACTCGTGAGCAGGGAATAAATGCAGTGCATTGATATATTGTGCTTGAGCCAAATTCGCGCGTTCTATATTATTTCCTTCTGCTTTATTTATAATAATACCGTCTGCCATTTCCATGATACCACGTTTAATGCCTTGTAATTCATCACCGGCACCCGTAATTTGTAAGAGCAAGAAAAAATCTACCATAGAGTGAACGGCAGTTTCTGATTGACCAACACCCACAGTTTCTACGAAAACTTTGTTAAATCCTGCAGCTTCGCATAATACGATGGTTTCACGAGTTTTGCGTGCAACTCCTCCTAGCGAGCCTGCAGATGGGGAAGGGCGAATAAAAGCTTTATCGCTTGCCGATAATTCTTCCATGCGAGTTTTATCTCCTAGAATACTACCTTTTGAGCGTTCACTACTTGGATCAATTGCAAGTACAGCTAATTTATCGCCTTTATTAACTAATAGCACACCAAGAGCCTCAATAAATGTGCTTTTGCCTGCACCTGGGACACCTGTAATTCCTATTCGAGTTGAATTTCCGGATAATGGTAAACATTTTTCTATAACTTCTTGAGCTAAGTTATAATGGTCAGGATTAGAGCTTTCAATAAGTGTAACAGCTTGTCCTAATAAAGAAATATCACCTTTTGTTATTCCATTAACATATTCGGCAGCTGTATATAGTTTACGCTTCGCTTTCCTTGCTAAATTAGGATTAACTGATGGAGGTTGGCTAATACCTTTATTAACTGATAAACCTGCATATTTTGAATCGTTTTCTATGTGTTCCATAGCTTTACAATAATTGATCTTCTTATTTTTTCTTATTCCTCTTTTTTGTTGCTTTTTTGTCTTTGTTGCTTGTTGGTGGTATTGCAGAATAATCTTCATCTTTGTATGTTGGTGCTGCAATTCGATTACCTGTTATGCTTAATTGTATGGCAGCAGTATCTCCGTAAATGTAGATACTCTTGTTGAATTTTCCTATTGTTTGTGAAACGTCTAATAAAATGTCGATAGTGCCGCTAATGTTAGGTTTTATAGCTTCTTTTGAATAGTTTACAATAACATTACAAGAAGATTCTACTCGCTTAATTATTGCAGGATCTTGACCCGTATTGCAAAAAACAAAACTATACGTCAGTAGTGTATCTGTTTCTGATAAATTTCCAAATGAATACTCTTTGTTATCAAATGCAAGTGACATTTGTGCAAATCCACTTATTGTGGAAAGTAAAATTAGTCCGATTGTAAAATATATTACTCTTTTCATGAAAATTTGATTTGAATTTGTAAAGATACCCAAAAAAACAAATGCGGCAAAATGAAAATTTTGCCGCATTTAGTTTGTGTTTGTTATTACTGATTATTGTTTATCTTTTGGTTTTGGAATAACTTCACCTTTAATATTTAAAATAGCAACTTGAGCGGTTTCGTTTCCAGCTTCTGTGAATTTTATAGTAATGCTCTTTGTAAAATTACCAGGACGTCCTGCAGGATTGTATGTTACATTTATGAATCCTTTTTTCTTAGGAGCAACCGGTTCTTTTGTCCATTCCGGAGTTGTACATCCACAAGAAGCCGTTACGTTGGTTAGTGTAATAGGCTTTTTGCTTGTATTTGTAAATTCAAAAGTGGTTGTTACTTTTCCACCTTCTTCTTTGATTTGTCCAAAATCGTGAATTTTTTCCTTAAACTTTAAAGTTTCAACTGCATCTTGGGCAAATAAACTACTGGTAGCTGCCAATAATAAACTAATGAATAAAAGTTTTGTTTTCATATTATGTATGTTTTAAAATAAAATTACTGCTTAAAGACACAAAGATATACCAAAAGTAAACTCGTTATCTTCTTATTTAAGTTTTTTAAACACTACTCCCATTCTATTGTTGCAGGTGGCTTAGAAGATATGTCATAAGTTACTCTGTTAACACCTTTCACTTTATTGATAATATCATTAGATACCTTTGCTAAAAAATCATACGGAAGGTGAGCCCAATCTGCTGTCATTGCGTCTATTGATGTAACGGCTCTTAGTGCTACTGCATTTTCGTATGTACGTTCATCACCCATAACTCCTACAGATTGTACAGGAAGTAGAATTACTCCGGCTTGCCATACGCTATCGTATAAATTCCATTCGTGCAGTGCTTTGATAAAAATATCATCCGCATCTTGTAAAATTCTTACTTTTTCTTCTGTAATGTCCCCAAGTATTCTTACTCCTAAACCTGGTCCAGGGAATGGTTGACGTTTAATCAAATGTTGTGGCATACCTAATTGAGTTCCAACTTTACGAACTTCATCTTTAAATAGTAATCTTAAAGGCTCGCATAATTTTAGATTCATTTTCTCAGGAAGTCCGCCAACATTGTGATGAGACTTAATAGTTGTTCCTGTTATTGATAGTGATTCAATGCAGTCTGGATATATAGTGCCTTGTGCCAACCACTTTACATTTTTTATTTTTTTTGCTTCTTCATCAAATACGTCAATGAAACCTTTACCTATTATCTTACGCTTTTTCTCAGGGTCTTTTACTCCTGATAGTTCACTATAGAAACGATTTTTGGCATTGACGCCTATTACATTAAGACCTAAGCTTTCGTAATCGCGTAGTACATTTTCAAATTCGTTTTTGCGCAACAAACCATGGTCCACGAAGATGCAAGTTAAGTTTTTCCCAATAGCTTTATTAAGCAAAACGGCTGATACTGAACTATCAACACCTCCTGATAAACCAAGAACTACCTTGTCATCACCTAGTTGGTTCTTTAAATTTTCAACAGTTGTTTCGATGAATGAAGCTGCTGACCAATCTTTTTTGCATCCACAGATGTTCAAGAAGTTGTCTAGTAAATGTGTTCCGTCTGTTGAATGAAATACTTCAGGGTGAAATTGAACTCCGTATGTATTTTCTCCACTCACTTTATAAGCAGCTATTTTTACATCAGACGTGCTCGCTATTATTTCGAAATTATCGGGTATCCTTGTTATTGTATCTCCATGCGACATCCATACTTGTGAACCAACTGAAATACCATTAAGCAATTCTTTGTTGTTATTACACATAGTAAAGTTTGCACGGCCATATTCTCGACTAGCTGCAGGTTCTACAGATCCACCTGATTGTTCTGCAATTAATTGTGCGCCATAGCATATTCCTAAAACAGGTAATTTGCCTACAAATTGTCTTAGGTCTGTTTTAAAGGCAGCTTTGTCGTAAACTGAAAATGGACTTCCGGACAAGATTACACCTTTTATAGTGCTGTCATTTTGTGGGTACTTATTGTATGGTAGTATTTCGCAGTATGTGTTTAACTCGCGCACGCGTCGTGCAATGAGTTGAGTCGTTTGAGACCCGAAATCTAAAATAACAATCTTTTCCAGCATATATGAGTTTTATTTGTGTATTTAATTACCGCACAAAAATAGCCAAAATATATTTGTTATACATGTTTAGTCATGGGTTTTTTTAGGAATCATGATGCTGATTTTGGTAAAAATAGAAATTAAAACTTAAAAATAGTAAATTTGTAAGTTTGTACTATTGTTGTACCAAAAATATACAATAACTTTAACTCGAAATAAAGAAAACGAGTAAAAACAAAAATATTTTCAGTACCATTCTCGTGGTACTTCTTCCATGTCGTGTAGGGGTGCCGACATGGAAGATTTTTTTGTGTATAACTGAAACTTTATTTACCTTTGGCATAACAAAAAACGAAACTTCTGTATGAATGAATAATTCTTCGTTAAAAATAGGTTTATTTAATGAGTGCTTTCCTCCTATTCAGGATGGAGTGGCACAGGTTGTTGAAAATTATGCAAGGTTACTCCAAGAGAGAGGGAATGACGTAACTGTTGCAACTGCAAAAGTGCCGTTTTTTGATTACTCACAACCATATCACGTTCGTAATTTTTTATCGATTCCTGTTTTGATGCGTATGCCATATCGTTTTGGTGTGCCTATTTGGATGGCTCCATTTCAGCCGATTATGAAATATAATGCCGATATATTTCATGGGCATTCACCCTTCACAGCAGGTCGTATTGCATTGAAACTTTCGAGGAAATACAATGCTCCGTTCATTATGACATTTCATTCGAAATTTAGAGATGATTTTCGTAGAAGTGTACCTTCTGATACCATTGTTGATTTAATGATAAAGCGAATAATGAGTTTGTACGAATACGCTGATGAAGTTTGGATTCCACAACCGGCAGTACTTGATGTTATGCGCGAATATGGTTATAAAGGGAAAGTAGAAGTGGTTCCGAATGCGATAGATTACGATTTGGGTAATCAGGATATTAATATTTTGAAGGCTGAATCGAGATGCAAGTTGGGGCTTAAAGACAATGAAATATGTTTGTTATTTGTAGGGCAAATTATTTACGAAAAGAATATTCAATACATATTGGATTCTGTTAAATTACTAAAAGATGTGCCGTACAAAATGTATTTTGTGGGCAAGGGTTATGCTGCAATAGAATTTCATGAAAAGATCAAACAATATGGTTTGCAAGATAAAATTTTTATGACTGGTCAATTGCAAGATAGGTCTGCACTGCAGGTATATTATGCTGCTGCCGATTTGTTTTTGTTTCCGTCTTTATATGATAATGCTCCATTAGTTTTGCGTGAGGCTGCTGCACATCATACGCCTGCAATCTTACTTGAGAAGACTACTAGTGCAGAAGTTATTGAGAGTGGGAAAAACGGTTTCTTATCTCCACAAGGTCAACCATCCGTTTTTGCAGATACGATTAAAAAAGTTTTATCTGATAAAAAAAATCTGGATAATGTAGGTAAAACAGCTTCAGAAACATTGGGATTAAGGTGGTCACAGTTGATGCCTGAGGTTGAAGATAGGTATCGTCATTTAATATTAAGAAAACAAAATGGCTAATCAAACTACAGAAGCATCTGTTTCAAAACGATTGAAGCCATCACATATTATTCTGCCAATTCTGTTTGGATTTGCTGGGATTGTATGGATGTTTTGCTCTGAGTTTAGTGAAATAAAGGATGCAGAAATACCATTTGAAAAGTATTTAAATGGATACACAGTGTTATTTTTATTCTTGGCTTTATTGGCAGTTGCTATTCGAGATTTATCAGGAATGGGACGTTTGTATCTTTTGTCAGAAAAACAATTATCATTCCATTCTTTGTTTAGAATAAGAATGTTGTATGAGTTTACTTCTGCTATAACTCCATCGGCTGCAGGAGGCTCTACTTTGGAAATGTTGTTTATACATAAAGAGGGAGTGAAATTTGGGAAAAGTACTGCCATTACAATTATATCATTATTCTTTGATGAATTGTTTTTTGTAATAGGATTCCCTATCTTGTTGTTAATATTACCAATTGATTTGTTGTTCGCGGTAGAAGGCACTTTTTCTGCAGCAATATTGTCTGTTTTTGCTATAGCATATCTATCTAAAGTAGCATGGTTGGTGGTTTTATTCATTGGTATTTTTATCAAACCATCTACGATTTCTTGGATAATTCAGAAGGTTTTTTCTTTGCGTATCTTAAAAAGATGGAGAATAGGGGCATATAGAACTGCAATTGATGTAAAAGAATGCTCGCGTAATATGAGGCATAAATCAATCGTCTTTTGGTTGAAAAATCTAGGCTATAGCGTTTTGATGTGGGTGTCTCGTTTTACAGTAGTAAACTTTTTGATAATGGCATTTAATCAATCGACCGAATCTTTGATGAGTTTTACAACGCAATTTTTAATTTTAGGTCGTCAATTAGTTTTGATGGTTGTAATGCTAGTTGCTCCAACTCCTGGTGCTAGTGGATTTATAGAGGTACTATTTAATTCTTATTTGGGTGAGTTTATCCCAAAGGGTATTGTTTTATTGCTTATCACAGCAATATGGCGTATATTAATTTACTATAATTATTTACTTATTGGTGCTGTTTTGGCTCCTAGGTGGATTAATAGAAATTACTCCAAAAAAAATAAGAGCGTGACTAAATAAATCTTAGAAGGTAAAGTTTAGAGATACTCTTACACCGTTTGCCCAGATATTGGGATTCTGTAAATAGTTTATTCGTCTTACGTAATCTACTCGCAATATTCTGAATATATTGTCAATACCTACGCTAAACTCCATATAGGGTTCCATTGTAAGTGTTCCGGTGTTTCCCGGAAATGCTAACAACCCTGAGTTATACATCGGATTGTTTTTATTTGACAAATGTCCCCAATAACACTTAAATCCGGCTACTTCGCGTAACTGTAGTTTCTTTATTCCGGGTATTAGGTTGAATAATAAGCCATTAGTGCTAATTCCAATATCGATTGACAAATATTGGTCTGCAACAAATTCAAGAGGATTAACTTGACTAAATGACTCTTGCATTATTGTAAATGATGTATTTGAGTTAGGACAAAATAGGTCTGGGTATGCTACACCGCCGGTCCATATTTTACCTCCTTTAAATGTTAAGTCGATACGACCAAATGCCGATAAAAAGAAACGTTGAAGATATTTGAATTCTGTTGCTTGATAGCCATATTGTGAACCAAGTACATTCTGAAAACTAGCTCTGTGAGTTAATTCGAATACAGGATAAGGATTTTTAAGATTAAAACGATAAATTCTACCTTGAACAAATTTCTCACGTGGGGCATATCGCAATGTTAAACCTATTTCATTGTGATATAAGTAAGGTATATCTTTGTATTTAGGTGTTTCAAGGTCCTTCGAAATGCGCTGTTTAAAATCAATACTTCCGGCCCCTTCACGCTGCTCATATAATATCCATGGATTAATTGAGAATCCACTTAAGTCTTCGTACATATACTGTAATTTGGCTTGCTTATAGTACATCATATTAGTAACTTGCATTCGCTTTATAGAATAGAACAAGTTATCAGATAATGTTGCTGCAGGAGATTCTCCCAATGTACGTATATCTGAAGTGGCTGAAATTGTAATTGAATTAACAGGAAATTCTCTAGCATGATAACTTTTATCAATAAATGAATACTCTAATGTACCATTGTATTTTATTTTGTTATCTCCGAATCCGAAAGCCAAATAACCACTTGTAAATAGACGAGGCATTAGGTTTGTTGTTGACTCGCCTCCAATGCGAAGTCTAAAACCTTCAATAGCACTTGAACTGAACATTGCATATACAGGACCTATATCAAATGCGCTTGGTTTGCCTGTACGTAGATAACCTTTTATTAATAGCTCAGCACCGAACATAATGACTCGTATAACTGGATTCTTCTTTAACTTATCTAACAAAACAGTCATTTTACTCTCGTTTATATTAAGAGTGTCTGTTCTGTGTGCATTCCAGAATGTGCTATCTTGTTTTACTGCATCTTTAAGTATAAGTTCAGTTCCTGAAAAGCTGCGCATTATTGAATCATTAGGCTCATTGAATGTATAGTCGGAAAAATTTCGCGTGCGCTGTGAGTAGAATCCTTTAGTACCCTTTACTATATAAAATTCAGCAGTAAGTTGGTCATCAATTAATTCCATCGTACCTTGTTCATTCTTTTCAAAATGTTGTTCAATATGTAAACCATCAATATAATTTATGTTTGTACTAGGTGGAATATCCATACTTACGCGTTTTACCGCTAATGTAGAATCGTCTACTGATACATATCCCATAAATCCGAAATTAGCAGAATTAAATGGGGTAAATCCTAAGTTTATGCATTTTATACCATCAATGTATACTGTGTCCTTGATAAAAAATTTGTAAAAATCAGGAGCTATAGGTGATAGAGGCCCAACAAATGGCTTAAATGCGATTAATATGTTGCTATTATATATATCAACATCTTTGAATAGCTCATCCATATAGGTTGTAAGCCATCCTTCAGCAAATACATCATCATCAATACCTTTTTCTTGTCTACCCGTAATAATTTGTTTCTTGGTTTTCGGTGTTTTACGATAGTATTGGTCCATGGTTTTTTCTTTTAGCGAAAGAAGTAGAATTTTCTTTCCGCTAACTATGGACGTATCTGAGTTTTTTACAACATCTCCAATGCCTAGTGCGTTTGTACTTTTGGTTGAAAGGTCGGTTATTCCTAATACTGTCTTTTCATATGTTTTACGAGAGTAGTATGCAGCGTTTTCTATACGATTTTCGTTTTTTTCAGCAATAATTCTTCGAATTAAGTCTACTGCAGGATTATTCTTTTTTGAATAAGAATTTTTTGCGGTAATTTCAACTTCAGCTAGTTTAAAATCGGTAGGTACCAATTTAATCTGTATCGATTTTCCTGTTTGTTTTTTGAGGGATATTGTTTTGTTTTCGTATCCTAAGAATGAAAAAATCAATTGATTTTCCGGTTCAGCTTGTATTGAAAATGAGCCATCAATATCTGTTTCATCTCCATATAGGGTGTTCGCTATACGTATAGAGATGAATGGGAGAGGCTCACCCGTGATGGAATCAGTTACAGTGCCTTTGTATGTATTTGCATAACAAAAGTTGATGCTGTTACAAAGCACAAATACTAGTAAGAATAAACAAATCCTTTTCAAAATAGGATGATTGGTTGCTCGTTGGTTTTTAAGGCGCAAAGGTAATAAAATTTGCTTAAAACATTATATTTTAAATTGCTAAAAGTCTTGAATTGTTTACCTTTGTATCAATTTCGTTTGTATTAATATGTAATTACAAGAGTATTAATAATGCTCATATTTGGAATAATCTAAAATTACATATCGGATTGATGAATATAAAATTTATCTAAAAGTTAAATAATGCCAGATGAGTATTTTCCAATAGTAGACAAAAATGGGCTTGTAATTGGCAAAGAAACACGTAAATATTGCCATAGTGGAAGCTTTTTACTTCATCCGGTAGTTCATCTTCATATTTTTGACAGTAAAGGTAGATTGTATTTGCAAAAAAGAGCTATTACAAAAGATATTCAACCCGGCAAATGGGATACATCAGTAGGAGGGCATGTTGATTATGGTGAAACCATTAATGAGGCTTTGATTAGAGAAGTGCGAGAGGAATTAAATATCGTTGATTTCAATGTTCAAAAAATGTTCTCATATACTTTTCGTTCTACAATAGAATATGAATTGGTTAACAGTTTTTATATCATTTATGAGGGATTGATTGAACCGGATCCGACCGAAATATGTGAAGGTAGATTTTGGACAATAGAAGAAATTGAATCAAAATTAGGCATGTCTATTTTTACCCCAAACTTTGAACTTGAGTTTGCTAAAATTAAGGCTAATGGATTCATTAATGTAATAACAAACAAAAATGATTAATTTATGAAAAGGCTGTTTTTAATTGCTTTTAGTGCGCTATTTTGTTTATCCATAAATGCTCAGGAAATGAGTTTGGATGAGTATGCGCAAAATACTAATAAGAAGAAAGAGGCTACGCGAATGTCTTTTAATGATAAGGATTTTGATGCGAAAACTATGGCATCGCAAGAATCAATGCGTTTTAAGAAAAATCTTATGTTGACAGATAAGCAATCAGAAAGAGTTTATAAATATCTACAGAAGGAATTCCAAAAATTTGAAGATAGAAAACCTAGAGTAGTATATAGTGGAGGTATGGGTGGACCCGGTATGGCATCTCCCGGAGGGCTTAGTGATAATATGGTAATGCCACCACTAGATGGAGGAAGACCTTCAATTTCGGGAGGAGAGGGATCTAAATCGAAGCAAAGAACATCAGAGACAGAAATTAAAAGATTAAAAGAGAAATGTGCTAAGCAATATAAGAAAATATTTACTCCCGAGCAGTATTCAAAATGGGAAGAAATAGAAAAGGAAAGATGATTTAATGGCAATAAAAAGACTCTCACTTGTTTTAGTGAGAGTCTTTTTCTATTATAAGATTAATTCTTATTTATTTAAAGCAGTTGCAATATCTACTGCAACAGCCACAGTACAACCTACCATAGGGTTGTTACCAATTCCAAGGAATCCCATCATTTCTACGTGTGCAGGAACAGATGAAGAACCGGCGAATTGAGCATCAGAGTGCATACGTCCTAGTGTATCTGTCATACCATAAGATGCAGGTCCTGCTGCCATATTATCAGGGTGAAGTGTACGACCTGTACCACCACCTGAAGCTACTGAGAAATATGATTTACCGGCTAAGATACGTTCTTTCTTATATGTGCCTGCTACAGGATGTTGGAAACGTGTAGGATTGGTTGAGTTTCCTGTTATAGAAACGTCAACACCTTCTTTCCACATAATAGCAACACCTTCGCGAACATCGTCAGCACCATAGCATCTTACTTTTGCGCGTGCACCATCAGAATATGCAATTTCACGTACGACTGTTAACTCTCCTGAATAATAATCAAATTGAGTTTGAACGTATGTAAATCCATTGATTCTTGAGATGATTTGTGCAGCATCTTTTCCTAATCCGTTTAAGATACAACGTAGTGGTTCTTTACGAACTTTGTCAGCTTTAGCTGCAATTTTGATAGCTCCTTCAGCTGCTGCAAAAGACTCGTGTCCTGCTAAAAACGCAAAACATTTTGTTTCTTCACGTAATAAGCGAGCTGCAAGGTTACCATGTCCGATACCTACTTTACGGTCGTCAGCAACTGAACCAGGAATGCAAAATGATTGCAAACCTATACCGATTGCTTCTGCTGCTTCTGCTGCATTTTTGCATCCTTTTTTGATAGCGATTGCTGCACCAACAACGTATGCCCATTTTGCATTCTCAAAGCAAATAGGTTGTGTTTCTTCACATGTTTTATATGGATCGATTCCGGCTGCATCGCATATAACGTTTGCTTCTTCGATATCTTTAATGCCGTTTGCATTTAAAGCAGCAATTACTCCCTTAATGCGACGGTCTTTACTTTCAAATTTTACTTCTCTTATTGCCATTGTCTTTCCTCCTTATTCTTTACGTGGGTCAATGTGTTTAACTGCACCTTGTTCTTTAGTGAAGCGGCCGTAGGTTCCTGTTACTTTTTTCAAAGCTTCGTTAGCGTCTGTTCCCTTCTTGATTTCGTCCATGAATTTGCCCATGTGTACGAATTCGTAGCCACATACTTCGTCGTTTTTGTCAAGAGCTAAGGTTTTGATATATCCTTCTGCCATTTCCAAATAACGAGTTCCTTTTGCTAATGTTCCATAAAGAGTACCTATTTGTGAACGTAAGCCTTTGCCAAGATCTTCCAAACCTGCGCCAATAATCAAACCACCTTCAGAGAAAGCAGATTGAGTACGACCATAAACTATTTGTAAGAACAATTCACGCATTGCAGTATTGATAGCATCACAAACCAAGTCTGTGTTTAATGCTTCCAAAATAGTTTTTCCGGGAAGAATTTCTGATGCCATAGCAGCAGAGTGAGTCATACCTGAACAACCGATGGTCTCAATTAATGCTTCTTGAATAACGCCGTCTTTAACGTTTAATGTTAGTTTACATGCACCTTGTTGAGGAGCACACCAACCGATACCGTGTGTTAAGCCTGAAATATCTTTTACCTCTTTGGCTTTTACCCATTTACCTTCTTCCGGGATGGGAGCTGGACCATGGTTAGGTCCCTTCTTTACAACACACATGTGTTCTACTTCATGTGAATAAACCATATTTCTTTTATATTATATTGTTAAAAAAACTCTTTTAAGCCAACAAAAGTAGCAAGAAAATCGGAATCGGCAAAATGTTTTTAGTATGCGTATCTCCTTATTACATTGTACGCTCCGTGTATTCCTAATTCTCCTGCTTTTGACAAGTCAGCCCGACCTTTTACCTTGTCTCCCTGGAATAAATATATTAGGCCTCTATTGTAGTATGCTTCTGCAAATTCGGGGTAAATGTTTATAGCATTATTATAGCATTCAATAGCTTTTTGAAAACTTTTTTCTTGCATATATACATATCCGGCATTATATATGGCATAAATGAATGTCGGATCAATTTTTGCAGCCATCATAAAATCGCTTACTGCCATTGTATATTCGGCAAGAGGGATATCGTTGTCATAGTTATTTTCTTTGATTGCTTTTAATCTGGCATTGCCTCGATTAAAATAAGTAATAACATTATTTGGATGATATGGTAAAATTCTATCAAAATCTTTTAGTGCGCTTGCGTAATCTTGCACTTTAGATAGGCAATAGGCGCGTTCCATGAGCGCTGTCTCATTAAGACTATCTTTGCTTAGTATGTTATTGGCATTATCGATTGCCTTAAAATATTCTTCGAGCATAGCAGAATCAACTTCTTTTTCATTAATACAAAACTGTAATTTTCTGCCTTGACGTTTATTGTAATCATCTAATTGCTTGTTGAATAATGTTTTACGCTGAATTTCTGTATCTGAATATGGTATGCCTATAACGAAATTGCTTAATGGTTCTATATCAATATCTTTATACTGAACTTGTCCGCGAATATCGCTTTTGTAACGGTCATTTTGTTTTTTATTCAATTCTTGTACAATTGCGCGACTTTCTGCAGTCGGTAGCTCCTCAGCTTCTTTACCGGTCTTCTGTTTTCTTTTTCCGCTCTTTATTTCATTTTCGATGTTTAATGCAGT
This sequence comes from Bacteroidetes bacterium ADurb.Bin302, assembly GCA_002069025.1. The sequence continues at coordinate 12,965 of MWBK01000109.1, forward strand.
GTAATAATCTCGTTCTGCACCTAGTTTATCACGCATTTTCTTTTTTACTTCGCTACGTCCATAGTATGCAACTACAAAATCGGGGTAACGTTCTATAACTTTAGTAAAATCTGATACAGATCCTTTCAAATCGCCTATTGTACTGCGCAAATATGCTCTTTGTAAGTAAGCTGTGTAGTTACTAGGATCAAGTGCAATACATTTTGTAAAGTCATCAATTGCATAATTATCATCACCAACTTGCGAGCGCAGTATGCCTCTATTAAAATAAACAGAAGCATTTTTATTATCAATTTCGATGGCTGTATCAAAATCATTCATAGCTCCTCGCAAATCCTTTGTTTGCATGCGTATTATAGCTCGATTTCCAAAATAGTCGGACCTAAATGCATTAATACGTATTGCATCATTCATATCTTCGATACTTTCTGCATATTTCTTTTGCTCGTAGCGTAGCATTGCTCTAAATGCATGTGCCAGATCATTTTCCGAACTTATGCTGATAGCTGTGTCTAAATCTCCTGATGCTTTAATTGTGTCTTCCCTCTCTAAATAGATTTGAGATCTTAATAAATAGGTTTCGGTGTATCTTGGATATTTTATCAAAAAACTATCGCATTGAGATAGAGCTTCGTCCAATAGTTTTTGACGAATCAGGTTCTCAATAAGCAGGTTGGTTGTATTTATGTTGTCGGGCTCAAGTTTAAGGGATGCCTTAAAATCGTCGGTCGAAGCTTCAAGCATATTTATCTGACGATACGCATATCCTCTACAATAATATACTTTAGGTAAAAAAGGATTTATCTCCAATGCTTTATTGCAGTCTGATATCGATCCTCGATAGTCTTCTAAGTTTAATTTAGCATAGGCTCTGTATAAATAAGGATCTGTTAGGTAGGGCTTTACCTTAATTACCTGATTAAAATATTGTATTGCTACAACATAGTCTTCAAAATATAAAGCATTTCTACCTATGTCAAGTAGGCGTTGCGTGTTAAGCTGAGCCATGCTTGTGGTAGCTGTAAATATAAATGCTAATACGTATAGTAGTTTTTTCATATTAAAGCGAGTTCAAAGACTTCTTGTATGTTTTTAACGTAGTGAAATTTAAGTCCATGTACGTATATGTCTTTGATTTCTTCAATATTTTTTTTATTATCCTTACACATGATAATATCGGTTACACCTGCACGCTTAGCTGCTAAAATCTTTTCTTTTATACCACCAACGGGTAAAACTTTTCCGTGTAAAGTAATCTCTCCTGTCATAGCAATATGCTTGCGAACGCGTTTGCCTGTTATTGCAGATAGTAAACTTGTAGCCATAGTTACTCCTGCTGATGGTCCATCTTTTGGAATGGCACCTTCAGGTACATGTATATGTATTTGAGTGTTCTCAAAGAAATCTTCATTTATTCCTAATTCGGAAGCGTGAGCTTTAATATAAGCCAATCCAAGAGTAGCAGATTCTTTCATTACATCTCCCAGATTACCTGTTAATGTTAGTTTTTCTCCTTTACTTTTACTCAAACTGGTTTCTATTTCTAGAATTTCGCCTCCAACCGATGTCCATGCTAAACCTGTTACGATACCGATTTCTTCTTTATTATCTTGTTTATCTCTGTCGTAAGGAGCTGTACCTAAGTATTCGTGTAGGTCATTTTCTCCAATTATAGAATCTACTTTTTCTTCTGAAGCTATCTTCTTTGCTATTTTTCTGGCAATTTTAGCTATTTGTTTATCTAAATTACGAACTCCGGATTCGCGTGTGTAATTCTCAATAATAGCTTCGATAGCTTTTTTACTTATAGATACTTTTTTTGCAGGGATTCCATGATTATCCCATTCTTTAGGAATAAGATGCTTACTTGCGATTTCTATTTTCTCTTCGGTGATGTAACCACTTATATTGATTAATTCCATTCTGTCTAACAAAGCAGGCGAAATGGTATTCAAGTCGTTAGCAGTTGCTATGAATAGAATTTTAGATAAATCGTAATCAATATCTATAAAATTATCATGAAATGTGCTATTCTGTTCGGGGTCAAGAACCTCAAGTAAAGCTGATGCAGGATCGCCTTTGTAATCATTGCCAACTTTGTCAATTTCATCTAATATGAATACGGGGTTTGACGAATTAGCTTTCAGGACATTTTGAATTATACGACCCGGCATTGCTCCTATATAAGTGCGTCTATGTCCACGTATTTCAGCTTCATCTCTCAAACCTCCAAGTGATATACGTGCATATTTTCGGCCTAATGCTTCGGCTACAGATTTTCCTAAAGAGGTTTTTCCAACTCCGGGAGGGCCATATAAACAAATTATTGGCGATTTTAAATTACCTTTTAGTTTTAAAACGGCTAAATGCTCAATAATGCGGTCTTTTACATCATCAAGTCCAAAATGATCTCTATCTAAAATGCGTTGTACACGCTTTAAATTAAAGTTATCTTTTGTATATTCACCCCAAGGCAAATCAACTAAAGTTTGCACATAGTTCATTTGTACAGGATAATCTGCAGAGTGAGGTGATGAAGATTCCATTTTGTCTATTTCTTTCAAAACAATTTTTTTTGTCTTTTCATCCCATTTTTTTGTTTCTGCTTTTTTGCGAATCAAGCTCATGTCTTTTTCTTGTACAGAGCCGCCTAATTCGTTTTGTATAGTCTTTAATTGCTGCTGTAAAAAATATTCGCGTTGTTGCTTGTCTATGTTTTCCATAGCCTTATCTTGAATAGAGGCCTTCATTTCCAGCAATTGCGATTCTCTTGTTAATATTTGCATCAATGTAGATGCACGTTTTTCTAATGCTTCTGTTTCAAGCAAATTTTGTTTATCTTCTAATCCTAAATTTAGATTTGCACTTATAAAATTGATAAAATATTCTGTGCTCTCAATATTGCGTATTGCAAATAAGACTTCTTGAGGCAGATTGCTTGACATTCGTATTACACGTGCTGCAGCATCTTTTATGGCTTCAATTAAGGCTTTGAAGTCTTTATTTTTAGGCACCGTTTTATCTTCAGTAAGTAAATGGATTTTTGCCTTAATGTATGGATTATCTGTTATAATTTCTGATATTGAAAAACGGGCTCTGCCTTGTAAAATTACAGTAGTAGAATTATCGGGCATTTCCAAAATACGAACAATTTGTGCTATCGTTCCAACCGAAAAGATGTCATCCTTGCCGGGTTCTTCAACGTTTTTATCTTTTTGCGCAACGGCACCAATAATTCCGTTTTTCTTGTATATTTCGCGAATTAAGCGCAATGATTTTTTTCTACCAACACTCACAGGCATAACAACGCCGGGAAATAAAACAATATTTCTCAGTGTTAATATCGGTAATGGTGATTCTTCATTTAGTGTTAGCTGGTAATTGTCATTTTCGTCAGCTAACATTGGAATGAATCCGGATTCTTCTTCGTTGCCGATTGCACCAATATATAAGTGTTTGTTTTTGTCTTTCATAAATCGACTTAAAGTGATGATTCAAACTGTTTTAAAAAACGTACGTCATTTTCTGAGAACATGCGTAAATCTTTAATTTTGAATTTTAAATTTGTAATACGCTCGACTCCCATGCCAAATGCATATCCGGTGTATACTTTGGAGTCAATTCCACATGCTTCCAATACATTAGGATCTACCATACCGCAACCCAATATTTCTACCCAACCGGTATGTTTACAGAAATTGCATCCTTTCCCGCCGCATAAATCACAAGATATATCCATTTCAGCACTTGGTTCAGTGAATGGGAAATATGAAGGGCGTAATCTTATTTGAGTGTCTTCACCAAACATTTCTTTTGCAAAATATAGCAATGCTTGTTTTAAATCAGCAAAAGAAACATTTTTGTCAATATACAAACCTTCTACCTGATGGAAAAAGCAATGCGCTCTATATGAAACAGCCTCATTTCGATAGACACGTCCCGGACATAGTACTCTGATAGGAGGTTTCTGTGTTGTCATAATATGAGATTGAACACTCGATGTATGTGTACGCAATAAAACATCAGGATTCTTTTCTATAAAGAATGTGTCTTGCATATCGCGTGCAGGATGCTCCGGTGGAAAATTCAAAGCTCCAAATACATGCCAATCGTCTTCTATTTCGGGACCTTCTGCTATGATAAATCCAATACGCGAAAATATATCTATGATTTCGTTTCTAACAATTGACAATGGATGTCTTGTTCCTAATTCAATAGCAGATGCAGTACGAGTCAAATCAATTTCGTCGTTTTTCGAGGCAGCATTTTCATAAACCTCTTTCATTTCATTGAATTTGTTTTGTGCTATATCTTTTAACTGATTGAGCATTTGACCCATTATGCGTTTTTCTTCGCCGGCTACGTTTTTGAAATCATTAAACAACAAAGATATTTCACCTTTTTTGCTAAGATATTTTATACGTAGTTGTTCTACATCTTCTTTACTTGTCGGTGACAAATTTTTTATTTCCTGTAATAGGCTGTTTATCTTATCCTTCATGCTTTAAAATTTTCTCACGGTTGCAAAAATACGACTTTTATCCGAGAATAAAGGAATTTTATATTACTTTTACATGTGCATCATTCCTTTTTTTTTTACTTTTGCAGTTTAGATTTATGTGGAAAGGAATAAAGTAAAGATTATTTATATGGGAAAAATTATTGCATTGGCAAATCAAAAAGGCGGCGTAGGAAAAACTACGACTACGGTCAATCTTGGCGCATCCTTAGCTGTTCTTGAGAAGAAAGTATTAATAGTTGATGCAGATCCTCAAGCAAATGCTTCATCCGGTCTGAACATTGACGTCACGACATTAGAAAATAGTATTTATGAGTGTTTGATAAATGGGGTTGATGTCAAAAAGGCAATAGTAAAAACAGAGGTCGAAGGCTTGGATTTATTACCATCTCATATAGATTTGGTTGGAGCAGAAATAGAGATGCTAAAGTTGGAAAACAGGGAAAAGTTTTTGAAAAATATGTTGACACCGCTTAAAGAGGAGTATGATTATATTTTGATTGATTGTTCGCCATCTTTAGGTTTAATAACTGTAAATGTATTAACCGCTGCTGATTCTGTAATTATTCCTGTACAAGCAGAATACTATGCACTAGAGGGTATTAGTAAATTACTTAATACTATTAAAATAATTAAAAGTCGCTTGAATCCTGAATTGGAAATAGAAGGCTTTTTGTTGACAATGTATGATTCACGTTTACGCTTGGCAAATCAAGTATATACAGAGGTTAAACAACATTTCCAGAATATGGTTTTCGATACGATTATTCAACGTAACATAAAACTTAGTGAATCTCCTAGTCATGGCGTTCCTGTTTTGTTATATGATGCCGATTCAAAAGGAGCTCAGAATCACATGCAATTGGCTCAGGAATTGATTAATAAAAACGGAAAGAAATAAATGAACAGCAATAATAAGAAACAAGCCTTAGGGCGTGGTTTAGGTGCTTTAATCAATAATGATATTGTAGAAACAAAAGGTTCTTCTTCTATAAGTGAGGTCGAATTGTCATTGATTGAAGCGAATCCTAATCAGCCGCGAACACATTTTGACGAAGAAGCTTTGTCTGAGTTATCAGCATCAATAAAGGAAATAGGTGTCGTTCAACCTATCACTTTGCGTGAAATGCCTTCAGGAAAGTATCAAATTATTGCAGGTGAAAGACGTTGCAGAGCTTCAAAAATGGCAAGCTTAGAGCGCATACCTGCATATATTAAAACTGTTGATGATGAGTCAATGATGGAAATGGCTTTGGTTGAAAATATTCAACGTGAGGATTTGAACGCCATCGAAATTGCATTGAGTTATCAACGTTTGATAGATGAATATCAATTCACTCAGGATAAACTAAGTGATAGGGTAGGAAAGAAGCGTGCTACTATTTCAAATTATCTACGTTTACTAAAATTGCCGGCAGAAATACAACTTGGTATAAAATATAAAAAAATTGATATGGGGCACGCAAGAGCTTTAGTGTCGATTGACGATACTGCCGAGATGATACGTTTGTATGAAGATATTATTAAGCATGCCTATTCTGTGCGCAAAGTTGAAGAAATGGCGCATAATATATCAAATAAGACAGAAAATAAAACTGCTAAAAAGCAAGTTAATGATATGTCCGACTATATTTCATTGTGCGGCAAACTTTCCAAACTTTTCGGAACTGCGGTTAATATAGAAAGGAATTCAAAAGGCAAAGGCAGAATATGCTTACAGTTTTCTACAGATGATGAATTGGAAAATTTGATTGCTACATTCGATAAAATGAGAGATGCGTAATACTTTACGCTACATACAATTCCTTATTATTTTCCTCCTGCCATTGCAAGTCTTTGCAGGAGAGGTTCTTCTTTCTGATTCAGCAAAGTTAGCTGTAACCGACAGCATTTTTGTTGAGAAGAAATTGCAAGAACTACCTGATTCTACTTATAGTGTAGTTAAAAAGTCGTTTAAACCGGACGCTGATAAGGCTGTATGGTTTGCAGCAGTAGTTCCGGGTTTAGGCCAAATATATAACAGGCAGTATTGGAAACTACCTATTATTTATGGTGGAGCTATGGGCTTAGCTTATGCTATAAGTTGGAATAATCAGATGTATGTAGATTACAGAAAAGGATATGTTGACATTATTGATGGAGATCCCGATTCGAGAGCATACGAAAGCTTGTTGCCCGCAGGAGTCGTAATAGATTCATCTAATAAAGATTATTATACTCGAGTAATAAAAAGTAAGCAAGATACATATCAACGTTATAGAGATTTATCTATTGTTTGTGCAGGTGTTTTATATTTACTGACAATTATTGATGCTTACGTTGATGCGCAATTGCATGATTATGATATTGGTCCTGATTTGACCTTTAAAATAGCACCGGCAGTGCTTCCTCCAAGCATCAATCATGAAACTGAAACTGCTTTTGGTGTTCGTTGCAAAATGAAATTTTAAATGAAACATGCGTTGACTATTATATGCTCGGGTTTGTTTTTATTATTGTCAATCCCTATTTATTCGGTTGAGGATAATAAAGAAATAGTATCTCAATTTGATACAACATTCGAGTATAGAACTAATCAATGGGAAAGCTTACTGAAATTAATGGAAGATTGTACACCTTCTGATTCTTCAATAGTACACAATCCGACCGAGTGTGCATCTCGTTTGTCTGCCATTCCTAATATATTTCCTATGACTTACAATCAAGTTATAGCTAATTACATAGACAGATATGCATTGAAAGGTAAAAAATATACTGCAAGGATAATGGCCTTAGCTTCTTACTATTTCCCTATGATAGAGGATGTTTTTGAAGAATATGGTTTACCACCTGAACTAAAATATCTTGCAGTTATAGAATCGGCATTAAATCCTATGGCGCATTCTCGTTCTGGCGCAGCAGGTTTATGGCAGTTTGTCCCAAGCACCGGTCGATTATACGGCTTGGAAAATACCGGTTTGGTTGATGAAAGACGTGATCCTGTGAAATCGACTAGGGCGGCAGCAAAATACCTTACTGATTTATATAAAATATTTAATGATTGGGAGTTGGTTATAGCTGCCTATAATTGCGGGCCGGGAAGTATAAATAAAGCGATTAGAAGATCGGGAGGTAAAACAGATTATTGGGCTTTATATCCATATTTACCAACCGAAACCAGAAATTATATTCCTGCATTTATAGCGGTTAATTACGCAATGCATTATGCAGACTATTATAGCATTTGCCCTGCAAATTTATGTCTGCCTGTGATGACGGATACACTTATGTTAGATAGTTCGATTAGTATGCATACAATAGCAAAACATATAGATGTGTCTTTAGATGAATTGCGTATGCTAAATCCTCAATATAGGCAAGATATTATACCTGGAAGTAAATTAAAACCATTCTCCTTGCGTTTACCACAAAATCAGACATACGCATTTTTGTCAGCAAGAGATTCTATTTTCTCAAAGACAAGCGAAACGGAAATCAAAACTACTATAAATCAAGCTACACCTACAACTCACATAGTACGAAAAGGCGAGAATTTAGGTTTTATCGCCAAACGCTATGGCACCTCGGTTTCAAAAATCATTTCCCTCAATAAGCTAAAAAGCAACGTAATAAAAACAGGACAAAAGTTAAAGGTGGAATAAAAACGAATTATCATTTATTATAAAAAAATTGTAAACTCAAATTTAATTTTCTATCTTTGTTATTGCAATTATAATTATAATAACAGCATCACTAATTATTAAATATCCTTATGAAAACAAAATTGTTTTTTATCGCATCAGCGATAGTTCTATTATCGGCATGCAGCCAAGAAACTCCTGATATAAACAAATATGTTACCGATTGTGAAGGCAACGTCTATCCCGTGGTTAAAATAGGCTATCAATATTGGATGGCAGAGAATTTAAAGTGTACAAAGTATGATACCAAAAGCGAAAAAGCAGGACAAACTTTATCAACATCAGATAATGAAACTGATGCACCATATTATACCGATGGTAGACAAACTATAACTGATTATTCAGATAATTTAACCGATGCACAACGAGAAAAATTTGGCTTACTATATAATTGGGCTGCAGCTGCAGGTTTGACAGAGTCAGAATCAACTGCTCAAACAGTAGCTTTCGATACCATACGCCAAGGTATTTGTCCTAATGGTTATCATTTGCCAACAAGTGCAGAATGGGATATTTTGACTAATTATTGTGGTGGTGAAGAGGTAACAGGTGATAAAATCAAAACCACTACCGGTTGGTATAATGATGGTAATGGCACAGATAGTTATGGTTTAGCAGTTCTTCCTTCGGGCTACGCCAGTGGTGGCACTGCGGATGGTGTGGGAAGCAGAGCTTACTTTTGGAGTTCTGATGCAACCAGCGATCAAAAAGCTTACGAAACATACATTTACAGTGGATACGGAGACTTATCTAACTACAGTGAATTTAAGTACTTCGCGCAAAGTGTAAGATGCGTTAGAGATAATTAATACGTAAAAGATTGAATATTCAAAATTGCAATCCTTATGAAAATAAAATTATTTTTCATCGCATCAGCTATAGTTCTATTATCGGCATGCAGCCAGCAAATTCCTTACGATACAACCAAATCTGTTATTGACTGTCAAGGTAATACTTATCCTGTTGTAAAGATAGGCGAACAGTATTGGATGGCAGAAAATTTAAAGTGTACCAAATATGATACAGAGAGCGAAAAAGCAGGACAAATTTTAACGACTTCAGAAACTGATGCCAATGCTCCATACTATACGGATGGCAGACAAACTGTAACTGGTTATTCAGATAATTTAACTGAAGCGCAACGAGAAAAACTTGGCTTGCTTTATAATATCGCTGCTGCCGGAGGTTTTACAGAGTTAGAAGCAATGACTAAAACAGGTGGTTTTGGTACTCAACGTCAAGGTATTTGTCCTAATGGTTTTCACTTACCAACAATTGAAGAGTGGGATGTTTAGGCTGAGGCTTGTGGTGGTGTGGCAATCTCGGGTAAAAAACTCAAAACTACTACAGGTTGGTATGAATATGATGATGGCACAGATTATTACGGCTTTGCTGCTCTTCCTGCCGGCTTTGCCTATGGTAGCAATGTGTACAACGTGGGTGAAATTGTCCAATTTTGGAGTTCTAACGCCGACAATGATGACTACTTATACTACGCGTACTTGTACTACAACGATGACGAATTGTTCCGCGGCAGCCGTCAGGATGGCGCACTAAGTGTACGATGTATTAGGAATAATTAAAGATGTAAATTTTATAAGCGTAGCAATAAAATTTATTACGCTTAAAAATTTGCCTTTAGGAGTTTGCAAACCTACACAGAAGCCTCGCCATCTTCAAAAAGTATATTTATCGGCTCAAAAACACCCCTAATTTTGGCAATTATCGGCTCAAAGTGAGCTGATAATATTCACAGACGACGAGTATATTCTTCTTAATAATGCGCAGAAAGTATTTAGATCTCATGTGGATAATCTGACAGAAACTGATTACAGCAAAGATAATGTTTTTGATAAAGCTATTTTGGCATTATTGTTACTCTCTTATATAAAAGCGTTTTCAGATGGAAATAAACGAACTACACGTATTACTAGTAATGCCATATTAATTGCCAA
>MWBK01000110.1 GCA_002069025.1 Bacteroidetes bacterium ADurb.Bin302
CCCATTAATGCAACCATCCCCACCCATGCTGCAATTGATATATTATACCCTAAAACATACATTAATACCACTGATCCAATTAATGAAAATGGTACTGCTAATAATACTATAAATGTTTTAACGATATTTTTAGTATTTAAATATAAAACAAACAGAATTAAAATGATTGTAATTGGCAGTATTATTATTAGTCTTTGTTTAACACGCAACATATTCTCATACTGCCCACTAAAAGTAACAGTATATCCTGGTGGAAGAGTGATTGATTCATTTACAAGGTCCTTAGCTTTTGTAACATAACTGCCAATATCCGTATCATGTATATCAACAAAGACATAACCTGCAACCATACCATTTTCATTTCTGATCATAGAAGGTCCATACGAAAGGCTAATAGTTGCTACTTCTTTTAATGGAATATGGAAGCCACGGTTGGTTGGAATCAATATTCTTCCCAGGGCATCAGTACTACTTCGATAATCTCTATAATATCGTACATTAATAGTATACTGTTCACGAGATTTTTCAATTGTTTTAATAATAGTTTGTCCACCAATAGCTGTAGCAACAATTGTTTGGACATCTTCAAGAGTCAATCCATAGCGTGCTAATGCATCTCTAACCGGAGATATAGTTACATAATAACCACCTACGACACGTTCAGCATAAATGCTGCGGGTTCCCTGTAAACCATGTAACGTTTGTTCAATTAGAATACCAATTTTTTCTATTTCTTTACTATCTGAACCTAAAATTTTTATTCCAATTGGAGTTCTTATCCCGGTTGTAAGCATGTCAATACGCCCTTTTATAGGCATTGTCCATGCGTTTGTAACTCCGGGAATTTTCATGGCATTATCCATCATTTTAATTAATTCTTCATAGGCTATACGATCATCCCATACAGGCCGAAACAATATCTTTAGCCATTCAGGAGCCCATCCTGAATACCATCTCTCTTTCTGTCTCCATTGTGTTTTAGGTTTTAGCACTATGGTTGTTTCAACCATGGATAATGGAGCCGGATCAGTTGAGGTTTCTGCACGACCTACTTTGCCAAAAACTGTATCAACTTCTGGAAAACTATTCAATACTTTATCCTGATATACTAATAGCTTTTTTGCTTCAGCAAGTGATATTCCAGGTAATGTTGTTGGCATGTAAAGAATAGTGCCTTCATTCAGAAGGGGCATAAACTCACTGCCTAATGATAAAAAAACGGGAATTGTAATAAGAAAAAGTAGTATAGCGCTTGTAATTATATGCCATGGATATCGTAATACGAAACGACATGCAGGTTCATATACTTTAAAAAGAAATCTGCTAATTGGATGCTTTTCTTCAGGATAATATGTTCCAACAAATACGGTTGTGAAGAATTTTGATATAATTTTTGGCTTGAAGTTAAATGGTTTTAACCGTGTAAAAAGCATACGTATGGCCGGATCAAGTGTTAAAGCTAATATAGCAGCCAATGCTATTGTCAATGTTTTTGTCCATGCAAGAGGTATAAAAAGTCTCCCCTCTTGATCAACAAGCGTAAAAATAGGTAAGAAAGCTATTGTAATGACCATCAATGAGAAAAAAACTGAGGGGCCAACTTCCATAAGTGCTTCTAGCCTAACAGTATGATAATCACCATTTCTTCCTTCGGCAATCCAGTTTTCAATTTTTTTATATGCATTTTCTACCTCAACAATTGCACCATCAACTAAAACTCCAATAGAAATAGCAATTCCTGTAAGACTCATGATATTAGATGTTATCTTCATGAAATACATCGGTATAAAAGCTAAAATAACCGAAATTGGAATAGTAATTATTGGAACCAAAGCCGAAGGGATATGCCATAAAAAAATTAATATAACAATACTGACCACTATCATCTCTTCAAGAAGAGCATCAGTCAATGTTGCAATTGATTGTTTAATCAAATCTGACCTGTCATAAACAGGAACTATCGCCACACCATCCGGTAATCCTTTTTCTATTTCACGTATTCTTTCTTTAACTTTTTCTATGACATTAAGTGCGTTTTCTTTATGTCGCATAACAATTATCCCACCAACAACTTCACCTGTGCCATTTAATTCGGCAATTCCTCTTCTAATCTGAGGACCAGTGGATATTGAAGCAACATTTTCTAAAAGTACTGGTGTGGGTGGATCTGCTTTTACAACAACCTTTTTCAACATATCAATATTTTCAATATACCCTTCAGCACGCACCATATATTCTTTACCCGACCATTCAATAAGCCTTCCACCCATTTCATTAGTGCTTTGTTTTATAGCATTCAATATCTGTGGGATAGTGACATTATAAACATGTAAGTAATTTGGATTAATAGAAACCTGAAATTGTTTTTCAAAACCACCAATAGTGGCAACCTCAGCAACACCTGAAACACTTTGCAATGAATACCGTATATACCAATCCTGCAATGTTCGCAATTGTGAAAGGTCATGAGTACCTTTAGTATCAATGAGCGCATATTGATAAATCCAACCAACACCCGTTGCATCTGGACCCAACTCCATGACAACGTCATCAGGTAATGACCCCTGAATTTTAGAAAGATACTCAACAATCCTGCTGCGAGCCCAGTAAATATCCGTACCATCTTCAAAGATAACATAAACATATGAAAAGCCGTAATCACTAAATCCACGAATGGACTTAACCTTTGGTGTACCTAGAAGAGCAGATACTATTGGGTAGGTTACCTGGTCTTCTATAATTTGTGGGCTCCTGTCCCATTTGCTGTATATAATTACTTGGGTATCAGATAAATCTGGTATGGCATCAAGCGGGATATTATTAATTGCATAAAACGCATAGGTTAATGCAAAAGCAATAGTGACGAGCACCAGAGCTTTATGATGAACTGAAAATGCAATTATCCTTTTAAGCATCTGCGATAGTCCACATAATTAGTCTTAATGCTGATGACTTTCCGCAACATTACTAAAATAAGCCTTCAGTTGAGATTCTGAATCAATAAGGAAATTTGCAGGCGATACAATCACATCGCCTTTTTTAATACCCCGCAACACAGCGTAGTATCCATTACTTCCTGATATTCCAAGTACTACCTCCTTAGGCATCAGTACTCCATCATCCATTTTCATAAAAACATAATTCTTTTCACCTGTTTTAAAAACAGATTGATCTGACACTGCAATATGTTTACCGGCTGAATAACGCAAAAGCAATTCAGCATACAAACC
>MWBK01000111.1 GCA_002069025.1 Bacteroidetes bacterium ADurb.Bin302
AAGAGTTTTACCCAAGAGGTGTTTTTTTTCATCCGCCATACTTATAGATATTTGTATTATGTAGAATACTGCAAAATTACGCAATGCAAAGATAGTGCAAATTTTGTTTATTTGCCCATCATACGGCTTACGTATTTCCCGATGATGTCAAATTCTATATTTACGATACTATCAATTTTTATGCTATGAAAATTTGTGTGCTCGTAGGTATAGGGTATTATTGATACCTGAAAAGTGTCTTCAGTAGGGTTGCATACTGTCAAACTGACACCATTTACAGTTACAGAACCTTTATCAACAGTTATGTATCCACGTCTTGCCATTTCTTCTGAACTCTTATATTGAAAAGTGAAGAACCAACTGCCGCCATTTTCCTGAACATCAATACATCTTGCTGTTTGATCAACATGACCTTGTACTATATGTCCGTCTAAATGTCCGTTCATGAGCATACTGCGTTCAACATTAACTTCAGTTCCGATAATCCATAAACCCAGATTACTACGATCTAAGGTTTCTTTCATAGCAGTTACTGTATATGTGCTATCGGTCTTTTTAACGACTGTTAGACAAACTCCGTTGTGCGCAATGCTTTGGTCAATTTTAAGCTCTTTTACAAAAGGGCAACTAAGTGTAAAATGTACATTTTCTTGCTCTTTTTCTATTGCAGTAACTTTAGCAGTTGATTCTATTATACCTGAAAACATATATGATAAGTTTAAATTTTTTATTCTTGTATTTACATTCTGGAAACTGATTTTACTCCCTTTATTGAACGAATTTTTTTTATTATATCGTCAAGCGTTTTGGTGTTTTTAACTGTTAGTACCAATCTGCCTTCAAATAAACCGGTGTCAGAATTTATGCTGATAGATTTCATGCTAACATCAGTTTGTTTTGATATAAGCGAGCTAATGTTAGTTACAACCCCTAAATCATCATTTCCTATTACGTATAAAGTACAGATACTTTGTGTGCCGTTTTCTTCTGACCATGCAGCTCTTACTATCCTATATCCAAAACGCGACATCATTTGTGGTGCATTAGGGCAATCTTTTCGATGAATCTTAATACCTCCACTAACGCTCACAAATCCAAAAATTTCATCACCAAAAATAGGATGACAGCATTTAGACATGGAATACATAACACCTTTAGTCTCATTATTAATGATTAATACATCATCATTTTGTCCGTTTTTTGTAGGTTTTTTCTCAAATGTATCAGCACTAATTGATTCGTGTAATTCAGGCGTATCTTTTTTATCTAAATTAAGATATGATTCCCGAAATTCCAATAAATCAGTTTTTTCTTGAGATATATCTATGTATAAGTCTGTTATATTTTTGAATCCTAATTTTTTAGATAAACGAGATAGGTTTGCTTCGTCAAAATCAATTTTCCAATTTTTAAATCGGCGTAGAAGCATTTCTCGTCCGTTATTTGCTTCCTTGGTTTCGTATTCTTTTATTACTTGACGTATTTTCTGCTTGGCTTTTGTTGTTACGGCAATTTTAATCCAGTCGGCACGTGGATGCTGATTGGGTGCTGTTAAAACTTCTATTTGATCTCCATTTTGCAGTACATACTTAAGTGTAACATTTTTTCCTCCGATTTTACCTCCAATACAGCTGCTTCCTATCTGAGTATGAATAGAATATGCAAAGTCTAATAAAGTTGCTCCCTTGGGTAATTTATGAAGATCTCCATTAGGTGTAAAAACAAAAACTTCTTCGTCATAAAGGTTCAGTTTGAATTCGTCCATGTACTCGTTTCCATGCAGCTCAGGATTTTCAAGTACTTCACGCAAACTCTTCAACCATTCGTCCATCGAATTTTCGCCTTTTAAGCCCTTGTATTTCCAGTGTGCTGCTAAACCTTTTTCAGCAACATCATCCATGCGTTTTGTACGTATCTGAACTTCTACCCATTTGCCTTCAGGCCCCATTACAGTGGTATGTAATGATTCATATCCATTGGCTTTAGGTTGAGATAACCAATCGCGAAGTCGCTTAGGATTAGGCTGATACATGTCCGTTACAATAGAATACACTTGCCAACATTCTGCTTTTTCTTTATCAGGATGACTATCCAGAATAATTCTTATGGCAAATAAGTCGTATATATTCTCGAATGTAGTATTTTGTTTTTTTATTTTATTCCAGATGCTGTAAATGGATTTTGTACGTCCTTTAATATCAAAACTTAAACCTGCTGCTGCAACTTTTTCATTTAATGGGCCTATAAATCTTTCAATATAAGCATCACGCGAACGTTTACTTTCGCTTAATTTTTGTGCTATAGTTTTATAAGTATCAGGAGCAGTGAATTTTAGAGATAAATCTTCAAGTTCGGTTTTTATTTTATATAGTCCCATTCTGTGAGCCATGGGAGCATATAAATATGCCGTTTCGCGTGCTATGTTTTGTTGAATCTCAGCTTCTCGTTCTTTTAGATTTCGCATTTCAAACAAACGTTCGGAGAGCATAATAAATATTACTCGAACGTCTTCTGCGAATGTCAACAATAGTTTTCTGAAATTTTCAGATTCCATTGCCGATGTTTTTGTATATAGTTGCTGTATTCTGTTTAAACCACCAACAATAACTGCAGTTTCATTTCCAAATTGTTTTTCGATTGATGCCGCATCAATTTTCTTTTCTGCGTAGAGTGGGTATAATAGGATTGCTATTACTGCTGAATTACCTAATCCGATCTCATCTACAGCTATATAAGCGATTTTTAAAGCATTTGTACTGCGCTTTTGAAACAAAGAACTAACGCCATCGCAATTTTTGTATATTTGATGTAATTTAGCAATGTTGTCTTTCTTGACAAAATTATTTGTGGCATTGCGTAACTCTTTGTAGTCTGATGTCCAATCTCTTATTATCATTGTTTAGTTTGTTCTATAACTATAGTGTATCCCTCATTAAATGATCCAATAGAAGACTCAATGAATGGTTTAATGTCAAGATAATATTCTTCGGGTAAAACGTAATCTACGCTAAATTTGACTTTGTTTTCATCATAAAAAAACAATTTAATAAGTCTTCTATTGGAATTATACATATCCAGTTGAACAACCTTTGGAAATTGATTGAATTTATATCTTGAAATTTCAACCTTATCCCAATAATTATTAGGGTTGAATTCTGTAAAATAAAAATCTAATTTATTTTCTGTACGCTCGGCCGGTATATTACGCATATCAGATACAACTGCACTAGCGTTGCGTAATAATGTATCAACATATATTGCTAATATTTTAGCTGCAAATGGGTCGTGTTGCAATTCGACCGATGCAATAGAATCAACCATACTCTTTTTTATAGGTTTAAAACCTGACGGCATCCTATATGATATTTGAATATCATTATCGTTTATTTGTTCTTCCAATAATGATTCATCTACTTCGAAATGCTTTGTTTCTAAACATGAATTTAAGCATAATATCATTATTAAGTATACAATAATTGAAGCTGTGTATCTGAGTCTTTTCATATCACAAATATTTTATTCGCTAGCTGCAAATATAATAAAAAAATGCTATTCTTGGAAGTAAACGCGCTTAACTCTCAATGATATACCGGTTAATATTTCGTAAGGTATTGTATGTGTTTTCTGTGCTAAATCGCTGATTGTTAAATCATCACCAAATATTGTTACAGAATCACCTTCCTTTACATTTGGTATATCAGTAATGTCTATCATACATACATCCATGCAAATATTGCCTATAAATGGTGCCGGTTTGTCGTTTACAATTGCATATCCGTTTCTATTACCGAATGCTCTGTTCAAGCCATCTGCATATCCGATAGGTATGGCAGCTATTGTCGTATCACGCACAAGAACCCCTTTTCTGTTATAGCCAATGGTCTCGTCTTTCTTTATGTGTTTAATTTGTAATATCACGGTTTTTAGGGTGGCTATATTTTTTATGTCTGATTTCTCATTAAAACCAATTCCATATAAACCGATGCCTAATCTAACCATTTCGAATTGATACTTATCAAAACGTTGTACTCCGTATGAGTTTAGAATGTGTCTTAAGAATGGATATTTAAGATTGGCTCTTAATTTGTCCGTTGCATTCATAAATGCATCGATCTGATTAAGTGTAAATGTATCCATGTTAGGATCATCGGCCGCAGCTAAGTGAGAAAACGCTGAATCAACTTTTACAGAAGGCATCTTACTAAGGTCTTTAATCAACTCGTCAATTTCTTCGGGTGAGAAGCCCAAGCGGTGCATACCTGTATCTATTTTGATGTGAATAGGGAAGTTTTTAACTCCTTGTTTGTCTGCATATTCGTCGAATGCATGCAATATATTAAAACTATATATTTCAGGTTCCAATCTATATTGTAACAATAAACCAAAGCTGCTTTGCTCCGGATTCATAATCATAATATTTGTACGTATACCGGCTTGACGCAGTTCAACACCTTCATCTGCTACTGCAACACCAAAATAGTCGCAATGGTGGTGACTTAAAGTTTGAGCAACTTCTATTGCCCCACAGCCGTAGCCATTAGCTTTAATCATTGCCACTGTTTTTGTCTCAGGCTTTAGATATGAGCGAAGTTTCTTGAAGTTATGAACTAATGCATTTAAATCAATTTCCATCACGGTTTCGTGACGTTTTAATTCTAATGCAGAGACTAATTCTTCAAGGTGGTATTTTCGAGCACCTTTTATTAAGATTATTTCATCTTGAAAACTTATATTAGAATGTAGCATTTCGTTAGCGTTTACGAAAAATCTACTTTCAAACGGAAAACGATGCCAATATTTAGCTATTTTATCTCCTATGCCTATAACTCTTGTAATTTTCTTTTCGTTTATTAGAGATATTACTTTCTCGTATAATATATCGTCAATTTCGCCTGTTTGACTTAAATCAGATATAATTACAGTACGTTTTTCATATTTATTTTCGGCATTTGCTTGTAAAAAGTCCAAAGCAATTGTCAATGAATTTATGTCTGAATTATATGCATCATCAATAAGTAAGCAATTGTTTTTTCCTTGTTTCAATTCAAGACGCATACTAATGCGCTCTAAATTTTCTAATGATGTTTTTATACCTATTAATAAACAACACGCTAAGCAGTGTATACCGTTTTCGATTGATGCATTATCTGAAAAAGGAAGGATGGTAGAACCTTCAACATTTTTGTATTTATAGCCTATTATTGTATTATTTAATTTAATATTAATGGATGTGATGTTTAGAGTTGCATTTTCATCGTCCATATTCCATGAAAATAATTTTATATTAGGGTTGATTTGTTTAATTGCATTTTCAACACCATATCCTTTTCTAAAAATGAGAGTATCAGAATTGCGAAATAACAATAGTTTTTCTTTTAGTTTTTGTTCTGATGATTCAAATCCTTCTTGATGTGCTTGACCTAAGTTTGTAAATATGCCTATGTTAGGGCAGATTATGCTTTCAGCGTATTGCATTTCTCCAACTTTTGAAATTCCGGCTTCAAAAATTCCAAGTTGTGTGTTATTATCCATTTCCCAGACTGAAAGTGGAATACCGATTTGCGAATTATAACTTTTGGGAGAACGTGTAATATAATAATCGTTTCGCAGCAATTGGTAAAGCCATTCTTTTACTATAGTTTTTCCGTTGCTTCCGGTGATGCCAATTACAGGAACTGAAAATTGTTTTCTATGAGCAGCTGCTAATTGTTGTAAGGTTCTTAGCGGATCCTTACTGATTATATAATTAGCCTCGGAAAATTCTTTTTTGATTGTGTATTTGTCGGATACGATG
The DNA here is from genome assembly GCA_002069025.1 of Bacteroidetes bacterium ADurb.Bin302. The sequence continues at coordinate 5,795 of MWBK01000111.1, forward strand.
AAATTTCTTACTCCTTCTGAATATAATTCGGAAATAAAACGATGTCCGTCTCCACTTGAGGTCATGATAGCTGTAAAAATTGTCTCTTGTGGCCATATTAATTTGCGACTATCTGTTAATATGTACTTAATATTAGAGTATTCGCAATTAATTATTGCTTTACAATTAATAAGTTTGACAATGTCTTTTATATCGTAATTCATTTGCTTTTGTTTTTTAAAGATTCAGACATCATTTCTTCAATTGATAAGTTAGTAATCTTTTTTAATTGCTTAAATAAGTACCACAAAGCTACAAACATTACTAATGTTGACGGTAGTGCAATTACAGGATAACTCAATGCTGTTAGTCTGCCTAGTTCTTCGTTAAACGCTTCAGTCCCGGTAGGGCTTTGAATAATTATTTTGGTTAATATAAAATTTAGTATTGCTGACAATAAAAAGGATGCGCCTATCATGTATGTAGCGTTACGCATAATTTTTTCAAATTTTTCTTTCGAATTGTTTTCAATCAAAATTGCATCAATTTTTTCAACATCAATTAAATCTTCGTTATAAAATAATTTTTTAATTAATGGATATGGGGTTTTGAGTGATACCACAACTGCAATACCTATAAGTAATGGTACAGAAGCTTCTTTGTATGCCATCCATTCTGATGGAAGTTCTAAAACTCCAATGATACCTGTTAGGAAGATGCTAACAAAACCAATAATTGCAATAAGACCTGCTTTTTTGTTTACTATAATGTCGTATAAACTTTGTATGATAGGGAAGGCTAATGCAATTAAAAATCCGGGCAGAACGCCTAAATATTCAGGTTTGCTAAATTTTGACAGAATAATAGCAGGAATAACAATGCTGACCAAAATGCTTATCAGTGAATTTTCTTTCTTTTGTGTTTTTTGTTCTTTATCCATGAGTTTTTTTACCAATGTATGTAAGGAAATTTCTGTATCAA
>MWBK01000112.1 GCA_002069025.1 Bacteroidetes bacterium ADurb.Bin302
CAATTTCCGTGCGGATGCTTCAAGTAAGTTTAAAAAGAGTGATTCTGATGTTTGGGGATATTTCCCATCATTGGCATTGGCATGGCGTATGAGTGAAGAGTCTTGGTTAAAAGGTACGAAAAATGTTGATTACTTAAAATTGCGTGCAGGTTGGGGACAAATCGGTAACGACCAAGTTGATGAGTCTGCATTTGTACAAAGTATATCAACGCCTGGACCTTATTTCGTAGGTTACGTATTAGGTTCGAATCAAAGTACATTACCAGGTGCAGCTGTTCTTTCACAAGCAAATGAAAATGGTCGTTGGGAAACTTCAGAGCAATGGAACGTAGGTTTTGATTTCGGATTCTTTAATAACTTGTTAACCGGTTCACTCGAAGGTTATATAAGAGACACTAAAGATGCTATTTTGTCAGTAACAGCTCCTGCTCATGTAGGTAATATGTGGGCAATGTCAGCTAACTTAGGTACAATACGTAATATGGGCTTGGAGTTAACATTAGGACATCAAAATTCAGCTGGAGATTTTACCTATGGTATTGATGCTAATATAGCATTTGCAAAAAATGAAATGATGTATATGAATGGTGGTTCTGCAGATTATGGTGATAGAACAAAAACTGATGTAGGTTTGCCGGTTCGTTCTTTCTGGGGATACAATTATTTAGGTGTATATCGTTCAGACGACGAAGCTGCTGCTCATTTGCCAAATTCTACAAATGCAGTTAATGCAGGTGATGCAAAATACGAGGATTTGAATTCGGATGGTAAAATAGATGAGAGCGATTGTGAAGTAATAGGAAATCCTTTCCCATGGTTAACAGGTTCTCTTAATTTCACTGCAGGTTATTATGGTTTTGATTTACAAATATTCTTCCAAGGAGTATATGGTAACCAAATTTATAATGCATTGCGCGAACGTACTGAAGGTACAGGTCAAACATGTACATTAAGTACAACGATGTCTGATGTATTTATATACTACAACCAAGATAAACGCGATGCAATGACAGCTGCCGGTATTGATTGGGAATCTATAATGGCTCAATACGATGGAAATATTCCTAATCCTTATGGAAACTCAAACAATAATTCTACATCAAGTCGTTTCATTGAAGATGGTTCATACTTGCGTTTAAAGAACGTAACATTAGGTTATACATTGCCAAAACGAATCACGCAGAAAGCAAAAATTAATAGAGTTCGTTTTTATGTTACAGCAAACAACTTGTTGACCTTGACAAAATATTCAGGTTATGATCCTGAAGTTGGTGGAGGCGTTGATTATGGTAATTATCCTCAATCACGCACATTTATGTTCGGATTAAATCTAGATTTTTAATACATAATGCTTACGACAATGAAAAAATATAATATTATTAAATTATTAACAGCAACTGCGGCAGCATTATTTATGACTGCATGCTCATGGGTAAAAGAACCGGCACCCGGTGTTACTGAGCTTGAGGATTATTTTGTATCAGGTCAAGCTTGTATAAATAACGTAACTGCCAATTATGTTCCTTTGGTATGGGAATTTCAATCTACATATTATAGCGAATGGTTTATTGGTGATGTAATGAGTGATGATGCTATCAAAGGAGGTCAAAATGTCAGTGATATGTCTCAAGCATACGAATTGGAAAACTTTAAATCCAATGCTGATAACGAAATAGCATACGACTTTTATGGTGCACAGTATCAAGGTATTGCCCGCTGTAATCTATCATTAACTTATATCCCTGATGTAGCATGTGATAGTGTTATGACACAATCTGTAAAGGATCGTTTGATAGGGGAATGTTACTTTTTGAGGGCATATTATTATTTCCGTTTAGTTAGAGCATTTGGTGGAGTTCCTTTAACATTGCAAGTGGAAAATTCAGACGAGCGTTGGGCTATGCCAAGAGAAACAACAGAAAATGTTTACAAGCAAATTATATCAGATTTGACAGAAGCAGAAAGACTTTTGTGGAATAAGAGTGAATATGCTTCAGAAGACTTAGGTCGTGCAACCAAAGGAGCAGCACAAGCTATGTTAATGAAAGCATATTTGTATCAAGGTAAATATACTGAAGCAGAACAATGGGGTGCTAAATTCCTACTTGATCAAGAAAGTGAGTATTCTTTGACACCAAATTTCGCAGACAATTTTACTTTGGCAGGTGAAAATAATTGCGAGTCTGTATTTGAATTTCAATATGCTAATGAGTCTACATCAGACTATGGGACAGGTAATGGCTCAACTCGTGGAACTTTCACAACAATCTTAACTCGTTCGCGTGCTACCAATATGGGAGATGAAGGTTGGGGATTTAATAAACCTACTCAAAATTTGTATAATGAGTATGAAGAAAACGACCCCCGTCGCGATGCTACAATTATGTCTTTGCAAGGAGAATATGCAAGTGAAAATGATATTTATCTAGGTAATTCATATTTGAATCGTAAATCAGGTATGTATAATGCAGACGGTAGCGGTTATACATATAAAATCGCACATGCGTCACGCGGTGTGTTAAATAATAAACAAATTCGTTTGGCTGACGTCTTATTAATGTATGCTGAAGCATGCGAAGAAAATGGTAACACAATTGGTGCAGAAGATGCCTTGGAAAGAGTTCGTGCTCGTGCTCGTGCAAACGCACCGGAAGGAGCAATCAATCCACTACCAGAATATCCTAATTATACTATTAAGATTAATGGTGTTGAGAAGACTCCTACTTTAAAAGAGGCTATCCGTCACGAACGTCGTATGGAATTGGCAATGGAAGGTCATCGTTGGTTTGACTTATGCCGTTGGGGTGTTGCAGTAGAGGTAATGAATGCATATAGAGAAACAGAAACACCTGAGGCACGTGCAGAAATGAGTGAAATGAGACCATTCCAAACATTATTGCCAATACCTCATAAACAGATTTTGTTGAATTCAGCTTTGACACAGAATCCGGAATATTAATTTATATTTTTAAAATACAGTTATTCAATTTTCATTAACAATTAAAATTTTTTATTATGAAAACAAAAAAGTTT
>MWBK01000113.1 GCA_002069025.1 Bacteroidetes bacterium ADurb.Bin302
AAGAAAAAGATGCTCTGGCATTTGCTAATCCCATCAACAAATGAAGACGAGCACCAACTGTCCATTGTTCATTAATTTTGTGCGAATATGCTCCCGACATATCAATATAAACACTCGCATCAGCAGATGTTGAAGACAGATTATATCTGTTAACACCTTCAATATCAGGTGTACCATACAATGCCAACTTAAATAAATCTTTAGGTAAAGTACCTGTCAAATCTTCACGAGCAGATAGATTAAAGCTAAAATATCCGCGTTCTTTGACTCTAAAACCAAAACCTAAAATTGATACTGATAATTCTTGATGAATTATTGTATTATTCTTGATTGATTTATACAATGCGTCTCTATCACCATAATCAGGATGCAATGATGTAACCATTTTACCATCCTTGTACTGAATAAAATCATTAATGCTTATTGAATTATTACCAACTTCCAAACTAACAGTAGAAATACCAGGAAGTTCTACGTAAGTTCCGCAAATAGGACGAAGAGCCGGATTCATATACACACGGTATGGCAAATAATCCATGAAATACAGATTGCTGACTTCGGCAAAAACAGCTAAAGACGACAAACAAAACAATATTATGAATAAAATATTTTTTTTCATTTTATTTTCTCCTTTAATTATCGTTGTTTTGTTCCGGTTTATAACCGATTTTTCCAATAACATATGCACCAAGTTTAACATCTAACCAGTCGTTCGATTTAAACCATACGTTACACATCAAATCATTATCAACTCTGTAGTCTAATACAATTCCTTTACAACTTTCAGAAAAAATCTCTAATTGCTCATAATTAAATTTGATATATGTTTTTGTTTCAGCTGTCGCTTCCGTAACTTCTCCATCTGCATTTACAGGAGCCGCATTAATAGTAATATCAAGTTCCAATTCGGTTAAAATTTGTTGCTTGTTTTCGTCAATAAAATATACATGAGCCAATGCTCCTACAGGCAAGTGATTAATATGTACCATTTTTACAGCTGCAACTGTAGTATCGGCAATTGTAACAGGTCCAAGATCAAATGTTCCTATTGATATAGGAATTGTATCTCTCGAATTAATGTAGAAATTTTTATCCGGATCTGTCGAATTCCCTTCAAATTGACAAAGTAGTTTTGTATCAATATCTAAATCCATATCACTATCATCAAAGAAATATGACACAACCGGTACTAAGGTGTCTAAAGGCCTGATTGTATAATGATATTCAATTGAATCACCATTAATTGTAAACAAACGATTTGTGTGTCCATATTCACGATCAAATGTTTTTTCTGTTGTTTTGATTATATCCGATACGTCAAAATTCAACAATTCTTCTCTTGTCAATCCTGCAATCTCATCTAATGATGGATATTCAAGTACAAAACTTGTACTCATACTTCCATTAAAATCAGCATAAACAAATTCTCCTGTTTTAGAATCAAAAACTTTCACATAATCTAATGTATAATTAGCAGGAATACCTATATTGCTCTCACACGTAATATTGATTTTGGGATCGTAAAATGGCAAGAAAAAACTCCCGTTTTGCAAAGTTTTCGTGTAGGTAAATGGCATTTTTTTTGTAGTTTCGTATATAACACGGTCAGGTCCTAAATAACCATAAGTTACTCTTGGCTTTATTGTTCCATAGTCACATGTTAAATGAACGTAAAAACCGCCAGGTATTACATCGGGAGAGATAATAACTCCTTCTACTTGAATAGTAAAACTCTTATTTCCATAAAATTTAAGCATAGCTGCATCCATGGTAATAGGTATATCTATTGACCCATTTGTCAAATCTGCTCTAACTTTATTCTCAGGATATAAAATAGGATCTAAAGATAATTCATTGGGATTAAATATTAAATCCACATAAGAGCCTGCCTGACATGTGAGATCTGAAGTTATTTCTATATGTAGAGTTTGGTTTTTAGCATACAAAATACTATCCAAACGTTCATTAGGATTTGTATTTATATCATCAAACGTATAAGTCAAAGGCATGGAAATGTTTCCACGATACGGATCTAAATTATAAGTCAAAGGCATGGAAATGTTTCCACGATACGGATCTAAACCATCTGCGACAATAGAAACTTCTTTTGTAAATATTCCTTTCGGATACATTTTTAAATGGCCAACTATTTCATTACCCATTTCTTCAATGTTCGATCCTTCCAAGTATATTTCATCACCCTCGTTTACTAAGCGAAATGAGCCGAAAGAATCAGGCAACATTTTTATTAAATTAAGATTGGAATGTCCTATTGGTCCTGCCAATGTCATATCAAGTCCTATTTCCGTATCAATTTCTTCAAGAAGAGAATAATTTGGATTGACACAAGAAAATAAACAACAAGACAATAAGCCTGTTAAACTTATTCTAACAAGATGTTTTATCTTCGTCATAGTTTAAATTAATTAATTTATAATCGCAAAAATAAACAATAATATGTATATGTAAAAATTATTTAACAAAAAACGTATCAGGGAAATTAATGAGATACAATTTTTCTGTTGCACGTGTAACTGATGTATATAACCATCTGACAAAAGACTTATCCATTTTATCGGCAGTAATCAATCCCATATCAATATATACATGTTTCCATTGACCACCTTGAGCTTTATGGCAAGTAACTGCGTATGCCGATTTTGCTTGTATTGCATTCAGATAAGGGTTATCTCTCATTTTTTTGTAACGTTCACGCTTATTTCTGATTTCAGCGTAGTCTTCCATGACTGCATCGTATAGGCGCTTATTTAATTCTTGTAAGTCAAATGGAGTTTCTGACAACAAAGAATCCTCTAAAAATAATGCATCTATATCCATATTGTAATCTACAAGATGTAAACTTACTTCACGAAATGAGCACCCATAAATTGTTCTTGCTCCGCGTGTTCTAATTAATTCAGCAACATCACCATTTGCAATAAAATCAAGACCATAAGGGAGTCCTACCGTATAGTTGTTTTTTACTATCATAAGAAGATCTCCATTTGATAAAACATCTTCCCTATATAATATTCGCCCACGAATCCCATTTGCATACATACCTGCACGCTTATTAGATCTTGTTATCACAATGGTTTCATCCTCTCCAACCTCACGATATGAGTTTTCCATGCACTCTAAAAAATTCATCCCATCTACTCTTATCACATCATTAAACTCCTTAAATGCAACAGCTTGAGGATTATCTATAAGCATTCTAAGGCGTGTGGCGTTTTGAAGGATACCGCTTTCTTTAGCTTGTCTTACAACCTGGGTTAAAGTATATTCAGTAATGGTTAATCCGAAAGTTTCTAAACTACGCACATCCAATGCAGGGCTCTCTTCACACATAACAGGCGGTAACTGTGCCGTATCTCCCAACAATAGCAATCTACAATTTTCGCCTTGGTACACAAATTGTATTAAATCATCAAGAAGATTACCCGAGCCAAAAATTTTTTCGCCGGAATCAGCTAACATAGATGCCTCATCTACCACAAAAAGAGTATTTTTGGCCTTATTGTAAGCTATTTCAAAAGCACCACCTATTTCAGGTTTACTTTGTCTATATATCAATTTATGTATTGTATGAGCCTGAATGCCTGCATATAATGACAATACTCTAGCAGCACGACCTGTCGGCGCCGATAGCACAATCATTTGCTCCATTTCTAAAAACGCTTTAACCAAAGCACCAATCACAGTTGTTTTTCCGGTTCCGGCAAATCCTTTCAATAAAAAAAGGCTTCTTTCTTCGCGATTTGTAATAAAAACCGACAGAAGATTTATCAAATCAACTTGTTGCCTAGTTGGCTCAAAACCAAAGTGAGCGAGTATTTTATCTGCAACATATTTTTCTAACATGATTCAAAGATAAATACATAAAAAAAATTGTGCAAATAAATAAAATTCTATACATTTGCGAAGTTAAAAAGCAAAGATATGGATAAAGTATTAAAAATCGTTCTAGCATTAGCTGCAATATGCCTTACATGGCTATGCTACCAAAGCATCAACACTCCAATTGAGTTTAACGAACAACGCGATTCTCGAGAGAAAAAAGTAGTATCTAGATTGGTTGACATTCGTCGTGCAGAAGTAGAGTTTAAGAACATCAAAGGAGATTACACTACAAATTTTGACACCCTTATAGCTTTTGTTAAAAATTCAAAAGCAAAAATAGTTTTAAAAGAAGGTGTTTTGACAGATAAACAATTAGAAGAAGGATTAACTGAGCGCGAAGCTGTAAAACAAGGTATTATCAAACGTGATACAACTTACGTAAGCATGCTTGAATCTTTATTTGGTAAAGATTATCCTATCGATTCTATAAGATATATACCATATTCTGAACCAAGACAAGAATTTGAATTAGCAAAAGCAGAAATCGCAACAGGTGCTGCAGGAATCAAAGTTAAAGTAATGGAAGCAAAAGCCCCATTTTCTGTATATCTAAATGGTTTGGATAAACAAGAATTAGTAAATCTAATTGAATTAACAGAGAAACTAGAAAGATATCCAGGACTTAAATTTGGTGACATCCAACAATCAAACAACAATGCCGGAAACTGGGAATAATCCGGATTTACATAGTCTATCCATCCGCATCTCTACGGATGGATTTTCTTTTTGTACAAACAACGAAAAAAAAGAATTATACTTTACAAAGAAGGATCCTGATTTTAATCGTTGTAAAGCTATTTGCCTTTGTGAGCCCTCACTACAGAAAGATTATGGCAAGACGACTATCTTTTATAATGGCATTTTCGCAACTTTAGTTCCAAGCACAATAACCGATTCAACCAATTTAGAATCAATACTTCTGTTTAACTTTCCTGAAATATCATCCGATAAATTTGATTACATATCAAATGCTGTAATCGGATATGACATAACATATATTTTCGCTATTCCAAAAGCATTACACAATTTTTTAGATGATACTTTCCCTGCTTGCAAAATTATGCATGCAAATTCTATAACTCTACAAATAGCCTTGAAGGATTCAAAAAAGCAAGGAGAAAAATTAGTTTGGGCAGATGTATCTAAATCAGAAGCATATATAATATTGGCAGAAGAAGGCAAATTAAAATTCGCCAACCGATTTGAATTGACCGGAGATAAAGATATCCTATACTACTGTGGCTGTGTATTTGAGCAGTTTGCTTTATCACAACACAACGATAAACTTTATGTATCAGGAGATATAACATGTATAGACACGCTGCAAAATTATTTTGCTAATTGTATTTATAAAGAAACAAATATATGCGTATAATAAGCGGTTTATATAAAGGACGTCATTTTACACCACCTGCAAACCTACAAGCCAGACCAACTACTGATTTCGCTAAAGAAGGATTATTCAATTTATTGGACAATCGAATGGATTTAAGTGGTATCAATGCATTAGATTTATTTTCGGGAACAGGCAGTATTTGCTACGAATTAGCATCAAGAGGAGCCAATTCTGTAACAGGCATAGAACAAAACTATAAGCACGTTGATTACATAAAAAAAACAGCATCAGTTTTAAAAATAAATTGTTTGCAAATATTAAAAGCAGATGTATTCAAATTTTTAGAGACCTGCCATACGCAATACGATTTCGTTTT
>MWBK01000114.1 GCA_002069025.1 Bacteroidetes bacterium ADurb.Bin302
GCGATAAACTATTTCTCCAAAGGTTTCGGTATGTTTTAGTACATTTTCTCTACCAAACATTTCGCATAACGTGTAATAGTCAGGATTAGGCTGTAAAGTTGCCACGGTATCTCCTGTAGGGAAGTTGAAAACAACAATATCTAATGCTTTTATCGTATCAAATCCGGTAAGTCTTTTATATTCCCAATGGGGACTCTCAATGTATGATTTTAAATTAGTCCCGGGAAATGTATGTTGAACTAAGGGGAATGAAAGCGGAGTCATAGGTACACGTGGCCCGTAACTAGCCTTACTAACTAACAAAAAATCTCCAACCATCAAAGATTTTTCTAGTGATGAGGATGGAATTCTATAGTTCTGAAATAAGTATGTGTTTATAAAATATACAGCTATCAATGCAAAAATTATGGCATCCAACCAGCTGCAAATACTATAAAGTGTTTTGTTCTTTATTTTCTTCCAAAAACTCCAAGGAATTATTTTTGTGATAAATATATCTGCAATAAAAGGTAAAAGCAGCAACCACCAATAATTGCCAACCCAAATAATGAATAATATATAGGTGATGCAAGAAATGGCAGCTTTAATCCATTGCTTGGTTTGAATATTTGAAAATTTTTGCATCGTTTTAGTATTTAAAAATTAAGCATATCTGACATACCCAGGCAACCTTTTTTACGGTATGTAAATTCCGCAGCAACAACTGCACCCAATGCCAAGCCTGCGCGACTTTTTGCGTCATGAGTAATGGTTATAGAATCTACATCAGACTCATATCTAATTGTATGAATTCCCGGAACTTCTCCTTCGCGTATTGCTTTGATGCCTATTTTGTCGTCTTTGCTTGCTTTGTCAAGTTCCCATGATGATTTGCGATCTAGATTTTCGATAATACCATCAGCCAATGTAATAGCAGTGCCACTGGGAGCATCCAATTTGTGTATATGATGTGTTTCTGTTATATCTACTTCATATTCAGTGAATTCGTTCATTATTTTTGCAAGGTACTTGTTCATTGCAAAGAAGATATTTACGCCCAAACTAAAATTTGAAGTCCAAAAGAAAGCTAAATCTTTTTCCTTGCACCAAGATTTCACTTCTTCCATTCTTGCTGTCCATCCTGTTGTTCCTGATACGACAGATACTCCGGCATTAAATGCCCTTCTGTAATTTTCTACGGCTACAGATGGTGCAGTAAATTCAATAGCGATGTCTGCACTTTTAAATTCCTTAGAATCAAAATCTTGTTGGTTATCTATGTCAATGTGTGCAACAATCTCGTGTCCACGACTTATTGCTATTTGTTCGATGGTTTTACCCATTTTCCCGTATCCTATCAATGCTATTTTCATCTAAATCAGAGATTAATGTATAAACTACAAAAATACAGCAAAGCAGTAAAGTAACCAAATTTATTTAGTTGAATGTGACTTGTGAAAATTCAAATAAGAAGTGCGAAATAGGATATACATTAAGGAACACAAATTTTTGCATCAGTATTTATATTAATAACCAATAATCACCAAACAGGACTCATAAATGCATCTTTAATATGGTCTATACTATATCCTCCATACTCGCCGGGTATTAAAGCCATAATATCAAAACGGACGTCTTTTTTGATGCCGTATTGGTGAATATAACCCTGCGCTGCATTTACAATATGACGAATTTTGGCATGAGTAACAGCATCTTGAGGTAATATAAATCTGGTACTACTCCGTGTTTTAACCTCTATTATTATAAGAAATTCATTAGTCTCAGCGATGATGTCCAGCTCAAGATGTCCGCATCGCCAATTAGTGTGTCTAATAGTGTATCCGTTTGATTGTAAATAATTTACAGCAGCGTTTTCTCCGTCCTTGCCGAGTTTATTATGTTCAGCCATGATGTAAATAAGAATTAAGTAGTTAAAAACGCCCCAAAATTACATATAAATTTCTATTTAAACAGTACTCTCGCTTGGAAATGCTTACTGATGAGAGTTTTGTTAATCAATTGATATGCAAATATTAATCGATTTGAATTTCTGTAATCGCAAAAAACTATGTACTTTTGTAGTTCAAATTAAGTGTTCGTGTCTATAATGCAGTCCAATAAAAATAAAATACAAAAGATTAGGAAGATGAAACGCAGTCATCGCATAAGTTTTATGCTGAATGATAAAGAGGTGGATGCATTAGAAAGGTATATCAAAAAGTACAAAATAAAATGTAAATCGAAGTTTGTGCGCGAAGCTTTGATGATAACTGTAATAAGAAAATTAGAAGAAGATTCTCCAACACTATTCGATTGATGATGTACGACGATAATTATTTCATGAAATTAGCTTTGATTGAGGCTAAGACCGCTTTTGAAGCCGGAGAAGTTCCTATTGGAGCTGTTGTTGTGCAGCAGAATAGAGTGATAGGCAGAGGGCATAATTTAACGGAGACCTTGGAGGATGCAACAGCTCATGCAGAAATGCAGGCCTTAACAGCTGCATCAGGAACACTTGGTGCTAAATATCTGATTGATTGTACAATATATGTCACGGTTGAGCCTTGTGTGATGTGTGCGGGTGCTATGTCGTGGACAAAAATTTCGAGATTGGTATATGGAGCATCCGAACCCAAGTTCGGTTATACACAGAAAGCCCCTACAGCCCTACATCCTAAAACAGAAGTTTTGGCCGGGCTTATGGCTGATGAATGTTCTGAATTAATGAAACGTTTTTTTAAAGATAAAAGATAAGATGAATTTTGTAGAAGAAATTAAATGGAGAGGTATGTTGCATAGCATCATGCCGGGTACTGAAGAACAATTACAAAAAGAAATGACAACTGCATATTTGGGGATAGACCCAACTGCGGATTCATTACATATAGGCCATTTATGTGGTGTGATGATGTTGCGCCACTTTCAGCATTGCGGACATAAACCATTGGCTTTGATTGGCGGAGCAACGGGAATGATAGGCGATCCATCCGGCAAAAGTGCTGAACGTAACTTGCTTGATGAGGCAACACTTCGTCGTAATGAAGAAGCTATAAAAAAGCAATTATCTCATTTTCTTGATTTTACCGGAGAAGCTCCAAATAAGGCTGAAATGGTAAATAATTATGATTGGATGAAGGGTTTTTCTTTCCTTGATTTTGCTCGTGAAATAGGAAAGCACATCACGGTTAATTATATGATGGCAAAGGAATCTGTACAAAAGCGTCTTAATGGTGAAGCAAGTGATGGTTTGTCATTTACGGAATTTACATATCAGTTATTACAAGGATACGATTTTATGCATTTGTACGAAACCAAGAATTGTAAATTACAACTTGGAGGTTCGGATCAATGGGGCAACATTACTACCGGTACGGAACTTATTCGTAGAAAATTGGGAGGTAGTGCATTTGCTTTAACATGTCCGCTTATAACTAAGGCTGATGGCGGTAAGTTTGGTAAAACAGAAAGTGGTAATGTGTGGTTGGACAGACGTTACACATCTCCATATAAGTTTTATCAGTTTTGGTTAAATGTTAGTGATGATGATGCGGAAAAATATATTAAGATATTTACATCATTGACACGTGAGGAGATAGAATCGTTAGTTGAAGAACATAAGACAGCTCCGCATTTGCGCATCTTGCAAAAACGTTTAGCTCAAGAAGTAACTATCATGGTTCATTCAAAAGGAGATTATGATATGGCTGTTGAGGCATCTTCAATATTGTTTGGAGGAAGTACTTCTGAAACTTTACGTCGTTTGGATGAAGATACTTTATTATCTATTTTTGACGGAGTTCCGCGTTTTGATATTACTTTATCTGAAAACTTAGGACTTAAATTTGTTGATATCTTGACTGAAAAAGCATCAGTTTTCGAATCTAAAGGTGAGATGCGTAAGTTGGTTCAGAATGGTGGTTTCTTTATCAATAAAGAGAAGGTAGCAAATGCTGATATAGTATTTGATGAGACGAATTTGCTTAATGGTAAATATATTCTATTACAGAAAGGTAAAAAGAATTATTTTTTACTGACAGCAAAATAAAAGATAAGATTTTGCGCAATTTTTAGGAATTTGTATTATCTTTGCCGCGCAAATGCGATAACCGCAATAGTAATTGTCTCATGGTGTAATGGTAGCACTGCAGTTTTTGGTTCTGCCTGTCGAAGTTCGAATCTTCGTGAGACAACAACAAACCTGATCATTTTATGGTCAGGTTTTTTTGTGGAAAAATTTGATTTTGTGAAATAAAAAAAGCGGCTGATGTAAATCAACCGCTTTGCAGGTGGGCCCACTTGGACTTGAACCAAGGACCTGCGGGTTATGAGTCCGATGCTCTAACCAACTGAGCTATAGGCCCTGACTTGAGATATTTTTACGTATCTTTGCAAATCGGAGGCAAAGGTAATTTTTTTTTTATTAAGTTACAAAGAAAATGATAAAAAATATTGTGTTTGACATGGGTGGTGTGCTGATTGATTTGGATATGCAGGCGTGCGTAAAATCGTTTAAAGATTTAGGTTTTGAGAATGTTGAGGAGTATATTAGTCCATACACTCAGTCTGGTTTTATGTTGGATTTTGAGAGAGGGTTGATGTCTAATGCGGATTTCTGTAATGATGTAAGAAAACTATCCGGAAAGAATGTTTCTGACAAACAAATAGAAAACGCTTGGTTTCAGTTTTTATTGGATATTCCTGTCGAGAAGCTGAAACTTATAAAGAATTTGCGCGAGAAGTATATGATATACCTTCTTAGCAATACAAATTGGATACACTTTCCAGTTATGTTAGAACGTTATAATCTTGATAAATATTTTGATAAGTTTTATTTGTCTTGTGAAGTGCATTATACAAAACCGGATCCTCGGATATTTGAGTATATGATAAACGATGCCGGAATAAAAGCAGAAGAGACCTTGTTTATTGATGACGGACCTGCAAATATTAAGACGGCAGAATCTCTCGGATTTCAAACTCATTTGGCTAAGGCAAATGAGAGTCTGGAGTTTTTGAACGCCATAATTTAAGGCTTGTGTTAAATTATAGCTAGCAGATATTTAGATACATATTATTTTTTTTGCTTAAAAGTTGTTTTTCGCTAGTCTTACACTATCTTTGCCTCCATTATGAAAATAATTGATAACATAGCTAATTTTGATTGTAGCGCATCAGCCGTTACTATCGGTTTTTTTGATGGTGTACACAGAGGCCATGTGGCACTATTGCACAAATTAACCAAAGAAGCACACAAACGTTCACTGGCTTCGGTTGTAGTAACATTTGCTATCCATCCGCGCGAGGGTTTGCATGCCAATTACGTTCCTAAATTGTTAACTACACATGCAGAACGTATGCAATTACTTGAACAGCAAGGTGTTGATATTTGCGTTTTGTTGAAGATTGATCATAAAATGTTTGAGATGTCGTCTGGTTCATTTATGCATCACGTGTTATTTGAAAAACTTAATACCAAGTATTTACTTGTAGGTCATGATCATCATTTTGGTTGCGATCGTGAAAATGGCTATGTTCATTACAAAGAATGTGGAGATAAATATGGTATAGAAGTAGAACAAGCAAATCCATTCCCCGGAAATGGATTAAATATAAGTTCTTCGTTAATTCGTAAAGCCCTTGAAGAAGGAAATATAAATCAAGCATCAGAATGGCTGGGATATCGATTTTATATTGAAGGCACTATTGTACAAGGTCATAAGATAGGTCGTTCAATAGGATTCCCAACAGCAAATATTGCTATTAATGATGTGCGCAAATTAATACCTCATGAAGGAGTTTATGCAGTAGATGTGGAATTGGAAGGAGAAAAAGAAATATTGCACGGCATGCTTAATATTGGAATTAGACCTACCTTTGTTACAGTTACAGTAGCTAAGAGCATTGAAGTGAATATTTTTGATTTTAACCAAGATATATATCATAAAAAAATAAAAGTATTTTTTCTTGATTATTTGCGTCCAGAGATTAAGTTCGATTCGCCTGAAAAATTGACAGCACAACTTAATGATGATAGAGAAGCTGTTTTGAAGTGGTTTGAACAAAAACTATAATATATTTTGTAATTATATTATAAGCCCCGAAAGTTTGATTAAAGCTTTCGGGGCTTGTTTTATTTATACTCAGACCAACTCTTTATTTCAATATTATTGATGTTGATATTGCAAAATGCGTTTATAAATGCAGATGCAAGACGTGGATTTGTGAGTAGAGGAATATTAAAGTCTATTGCAGCTCGCCGGATTTTGTATCCGTTGTCGAGTTCGTCTGCACTTAGATTCTTTGGAATATTCACAACCAAATCAATCTTCTTTTCGCGTATTAAGTCAAGCGCTTGAGGCTGCTTATCAGTTTCGTTAGGCCAATAAATACGTTCAGACTTAATTCCATTATCTTGTAAGAACTTCTGAGTCCCTCCTGTGGCGTATAAATGATATGATTTTTCTTGCAAAAGGCGTGCAGCATCTAACATATCTACTTTTTGTTTTGCACTTCCTGTTGATAGCATAATATTCTTCTCAGGAATTTTGTATCCTACTGACAGCATTGATTTTAAAATAGCTTCATTAGTGTCATCTCCTAGGCATCCGACTTCGCCTGTAGATGCCATATCAACTCCTAATACCGGGTCTGCCTTTTGCAATCTGGAAAACGAAAATTGTGAGGCCTTTATTCCTACATAGTCTAGGTTAAATGCGTTTTTATTTGGCTTTTCTACAGGGATACCAAGCATTATTTTTGTAGCAAGTTCAATGAAATTTATTTTCAGAACTTTAGATACAAAAGGGAATGATCGTGATGCGCGTAGATTACATTCAATAACTTTTATCTCATTGTTGCGAGCCAAAAATTGTATGTTGAAAGGACCCGAAATGTCTAGCTCTTTTGCAATTTGTTTTGATATTCTCTTTATACGACGCATCGTTTCAAGATACAATTTTTGTGGGGGGAATTGTATAGTCGCGTCACCGGAATGAACACCTGCAAACTCTACGTGTTCTGAAATAGCGTATGTGATAATTTCACCATGGTCGGCAACTGCATCCATCTCTATTTCCTTTGCTCGTTCAATAAAAGAACTTACTACTACAGGATGTTTTTTTGAAACATTTGCCGCTAATTGTAAGAACTCAATCAATTCGCTTTCGTTTGAACATACATTCATGGCAGCTCCTGATAGCACATAGCTGGGACGAACTAAAACAGGAAAACCTACTTCATTAACAAACTTATTAATATCATCCAAACTTACTAATTCTTTCCACCTTGGCTGATCAACGCCAATTCTATCGAGCATCGCAGAGAATTTGTGTCTATCTTCTGCATTGTCAATGTTTTTTGCAGATGTACCTAGTATTGGTACATTCATACAATCTAATCTCATCGCTAGATTATTAGGAATCTGGCCACCTGTTGAAACAATAACACCATGAGGATTTTCTAAATCCAAGATATCTAAAACTCTTTCAAAGGATAATTCGTCAAAATATAATCTATCGCAGCTATCGTAATCGGTCGAAACGGTTTCAGGATTATAATTAATCATAACCGAACGCCAACCTTCTTTTCTTATTGTATTTAGAGCATTTACGCCGCACCAGTCAAATTCAACCGAACTACCGATGCGATATGCGCCTGAACCGAGAACAACTACAGACTTTTTGTCGCCTAGGTATTTAACATCATTGGTGCAGCCGTTATAGGTCAGGTATAAATAGTTTGTTTGGGCCGGATGTTCAGCAGCAAGCGTATCTATCTGTTTTACAACAGGTACAATACTCATTGATTTTCTAATCTTTCTTATTTCGAGAAGAGCATGCTCTAAGTCTGTTTCATTATTACCGGCTAAACGCGCGATCTGAAAATCAGAAAAACCCTGTTGTTTAGCTGTTTTCATCATTTCAGGAGTAATCTTATGAAAACTATGCAAACATTCCAATTCGTTGGCTGTTTGTACAATATTATTCAGTTTGCACAAAAACCATTTGTCAATCATGGTTAGACGGTGTATTTCATTAACCGTATAGCCTTTACGTAAAGCCTTGGAAATTACAAAAATACGATTGTCTGTAGGTTCGTGTAAGGCTTTGTCTATATCAGAAATAACCAATTCTTTATTAGCAACAAAACCATGCATTCCTTGACCTATCATTCGCAAACCTTTTTGAATAACTTCCTCAAAGCTACGTCCTATTGCCATTATTTCGCCTACAGATTTCATGCTTGATCCAAGTTCACGGCTAACTCCGTGGAACTTACCTAAATCCCAACGAGGAATTTTACATACCACATAATCAAGTGCAGGTTCAAAAAATGCAGTAGTATCTTTTGTAACTGAATTTTTTAAATCAAATAAGCTATAGCCTAAACCTAATTTTGCAGCAACAAATGCTAATGGGTATCCGGTTGCTTTTGATGCCAAAGCAGAAGACCTACTTAGACGAGCATTAACTTCGATAACACGATAATCTTCCGATTCAGGGTCAAGCGCATACTGTACATTACATTCTCCGACAATACCAATGTGTCTGATTATTTTAATTGCAAGTGCGCGAAGTTTATGATATTCACTATTGCTTAAAGTTTGAGAAGGAGCTATAACTATGCTTTCACCGGTGTGTATACCTAAAGGGTCGAAATTTTCCATATTGCAAACTGTCACACAATTGTCGAATCTATCTCTTACTACTTCATATTCAACTTCTTTCCAACCTTTAAGAGATTTTTCTACCAAAACTTGTGGTGAAAATGATAGCGCTTTTTCTACCATTACATCTAATTCCGATTCGTTATTGCAAAATCCGCTTCCAAGTCCACCCAGTGCATAAGCAGCTCTTATAATAACAGGGTATCCTATTCTTTCTGCAGCCTTACGTGCATCCTCAGCATTTTCGACCGCCTCACTATTTATCGTTTTAACATTAATCTCATTTAACTTCTTAACAAACAATTCTCTATCTTCCGTATTAATAATTGCTTGTACGGGAGTCCCTAATACCTGAATGCCATACTTTTCTAAAATACCGGCTTTGTAAAGTTCAACTCCACAGTTTAGAGCCGTCTGTCCACCAAAGGCAAGTAATATTCCTTCCGGTTTTTCTTTTTGAATAATTTTTTCGACAAAGAATGGTGTAACCGGTAAAAAGTATATTTGGTCTGCAATATCTGCAGATGTTTGAACAGTTGCAATATTTGGGTTTATAAGTACAGTAAAGATACCTTCTTCTTTCAATGCCTTAAGAGCCTGTGAACCTGAGTAATCAAACTCTCCTGCCTCACCTATCTTTAGTGCACCGGAGCCTAATACTAATACTTTTTTTATGTTTGAGATCATGTTTGACATGGCTTTACTTTATCATTTGTAGAAAATCATCGAATAAAAACTCAGTATCTGTAGGACCACTTGCTGCTTCGGGATGGAATTGAGCCGAAAACCAGGGCATCGTCTTATGTCTTATTCCTTCATTTGTATGATCGTTCAAATTCTCAAACAGAACTTCCCAATCTTTACTTAGAGTATTATTATCGACAGCGTATCCGTGATTTTGTGAACTTATAAAACAACGATTAGTTCCAACTTCTCTAACCGGTTGGTTATGACTTCTATGTCCGTATTTTAATTTGTAAGTTTCGGATCCTCCTGCTTTACACAATAATTGATTTCCCATACAAATTCCAAAAATCGGTTTACCGCTTTGCATAGTCTTTTGAATGTTTGCAATTGTCTTGCCACATGTATTTGGATCGCCGGGTCCATTTGAAATAAATAGTCCATCAAATTGCATCGAATTGTAGTCGTAATCCCAAGGTACTCGGATTAGTCTAACCCCACGTTTTAATAAACATCGTATAATATTATGTTTAACTCCGCAATCTATCATCACAATTGTCTTTCCTGAATTGTTGTATTCAATAACTTCTTTGCACGATACCTTTGCAACCTGATTTTCTATATTGGGATCAATAAAATCGATATCCTTATAATCATCAATGATGATTTTGCCTTTCATAGATCCTTCGTTACGTAATATTTTGGTTAACTCGCGAGTATCTATGCCGTAAATGCCGGGAATTTTATTAGACTCAAGCCAATCGTGTAAACTTTGTTTTGCATTCCAATGTGAATATTCAAATGAATAATCGGACACAACAATTCCCGAAGTATGTATCTTTTCTGATTCAAGAAAATCTGAAATGCCATTCGAAATATTTGTGGAAGGAACTCCATAATTTCCAATAAGAGGAAATGTAAAAGTTAAGATTTGACCTGAGTATGATGGGTCAGTAAGACTTTCAGGATACCCTGACATTGCAGTGTTGAAAACAACCTCACCGGCGGTTGATTTTTTGTACCCGAATGAATATCCGCGGAATACAGAACCATTGTCCAATATTAGTGATGCAGGTAGAGAAAGTCGCATAGTAATCGTTATTAATACATTGCAAAGTTAGTTGTTTTTCAAAACGCATAATCAAAAAAGCTGTTTGTGTTATATTTTTATAATACAGTTTGATAATTTGTTATAAATTAAGTTGTTTTTGGTTACGGAATTACTTTTTTAGTGTCGTTTTATTGATAATTTGAAATTTTGCATAAAAATACAAATCCTTTTAATGTAGTAGTCATTAAATTATGGCTATTAGTATGGTACTTTTGTAAAGAATTATTAT
Organism: Bacteroidetes bacterium ADurb.Bin302; assembly: GCA_002069025.1. The sequence goes on from MWBK01000114.1 coordinate 10,669, forward strand.
ATAAAAAAACAATTATGTGTGGTATTGTCGGGTATATCGGTAATCAGCAAGCTTATCCTATTTTGATTAAGGGTCTGCATCGTTTGGAGTATAGGGGATACGATAGTGCAGGTGTGGCTTTTGTGAATGATAAAAAGGAGCTTAATGTTTACAAAACAAAAGGAAAGGTTTCTGATTTGGAATCTTTGGTTGAGTCGCAAGATGTATCAGGTACTATAGGTATTGCTCATACACGTTGGGCAACTCATGGCGAACCTAACAATGAGAATGCTCATCCGCACTACTCGCAGTCCGAAACAATTGCTTTGATTCACAACGGAATTATTGAGAACTATTCTGTAATAAAAAAAGAGCTGTTACGCCAAGGATATACATTTAAAAGTACTACCGATACTGAGGTTTTAGTTCAATTTATTGAATATGTAAAAAAAACAAACAAGGTAGATCTGTGTCATGCAGTGCAAATAGCCCTTTCACAAGTAATAGGTGCTTATGCCATAGCTGTTATTGATAAAGAAAATCCAAATCAGATAGTAGCCGCAAGAAAAAGTAGTCCCTTAGTCGTAGGCATAGGTAAAAACGAATATTTTTTAGCGTCTGATGCCACACCTATTGTAGAATACACAGATAAGGTTGTATATGTTAATGATGAAGAAGTTGCAGTAATTGACAGAAAAAATGGTGTTAAGTTATTAAATCTGTCTGATGTTGAGCAAACAGCAGAAGTTACAACATTAAAGATGAATCTAAGTCAACTTGAAAAGGGTGGCTATGAAAATTTTATGTTGAAAGAGATTCACGAACAGCAACAAACCTTAATTGATTGTATTAGAGGACGTATAAATGTTGAAGGAACAGAAGTCGTTTTATCAGGAGTTGTAGATAATAAAGATAAATTTCTTAATGCTAAGCGTATTATTATTGTTGCGTGTGGTACATCTTGGCATGCGGCACTAATAGGAGAGTTTCTTTTAGAAGATTTATGTAGGATACCTGTAGAAGTTGAATATGCTTCAGAGTTTAGATACAGGCATCCGATAATATATAAAGATGATATAGTTATTGCAATATCGCAATCAGGGGAAACTGCTGATACTTTAGCGGCTGTTGATATTGCTAAGCAGCAAGGAGCCTTTATTTATGGAATATGTAATGTTGTGGGGTCGTCTATTGCAAGGGCAACTGATTCCGGATCTTATATACATGTCGGTCCTGAGATAGGTGTTGCATCAACAAAAGCATTTACCGGACAAATAACAGTATTATCGATGTTAGCACTTACTATAGCTAAATTACGTGGAACTATTAGTAATGAGCATTACGTCGAAATTATTCAAGAATTGCAAGATATTCCTAATAAACTGCAGGAGGTCTTGAAACTTGACGATAAAATACGTGATTTGTCAAAAATCTTTACCTACGCTCACAACTTTATTTATTTAGGCAGAGGATATAATTATCCGGCAGCTTTGGAAGGAGCTTTAAAGCTTAAAGAAATTTCTTATATACATGCCGAAGGTTATCCTGCTGCAGAAATGAAACATGGCCCAATTGCTTTAATAGACAACGAAATGCCTGTAGTTGCATTGGCTACATCGGATAGAATTTATGAAAAAACGGTTAGTAATATTCAAGAGATAAAAGCAAGAAAAGGTAAGGTTATAGCAGTTGTTACTGAAGGCGATGAGGTGGTTTCTTCTATTGTAGATTATTGTATAGAAATACCAAAAACATTAGAAATGTTTGCACCTATAGTATCGGCTATACCACTACAATTATTTGCTTATTATATAGCAGTTAACAAAGGTAGAGATGTTGATCAACCTCGTAACTTGGCAAAATCGGTTACGGTAGAATAATTAATATGGAAACTCTAAAGCATGAATGTGGTGTCGCAATGGTTCGTTTAAGAAAACCTTTACAGTTTTACGAACAAAAATACGGTTCATGGATGTATGGTTTGAATAAACTATACTTGCTTATGGAGAAACAGCATAATAGAGGGCAAGAGGGTGCAGGAATGGCCTGTGTAAAACTTGATATGCAAGCGGGTGAGGAGTTTATGTTTAGAGAAAGGGCAGAAGGCTCCGGTTCAATTAGTGAGATATTTAATACTGCTCATACACCAATTAATAATATTCCATCAGAAAAGCTTCATGATGCAGAATATGCTAAGTCTGCAATTCCTTTTGCAGGTGAATTATATATGGGGCATCTAAGGTATAGTACTACCGGCAAATCGGGTTTATCTTATGTACATCCATTTATGCGGCGAGATAATTATCGCTCAAGGAATCTTACAATATGTGGTAATTTTAATTTGACTAATGTTGATGAGGTTTTTGATTCTATAAGCATTATGGGACAACATCCTCGTCAGTATGCTGATACATTTATTATATTGGAGCAATTGGGGCATCGCTTGGATAGAGAGGTTGAGAGATTATACTCAAAGGCAAAGAAGAGCAAGAAATCTCCAACATGTATGTCTAAATATATTGAGCAAAATATATGTATTGAAAATGTACTGAGTAGTGCTGTTACTATGTGGGACGGAGGCTATGTTATATGCGGTTTGACAGGCAGTGGTGAGAGTTTTACGGTGAGAGATCCATGGGGAATTAGACCTGCTTTTTATTATGCTGATGAAGAGTTAGTAGTAGTAGCATCTGAGCGACCGGTTATTCAAACAGCCTTAAATCTTTCTGTAGATAAGATTTGTGAGTTAGAACCGGGACAAGCTTTGATTATAGGGAATAATGGTAGTATGCGAATAGCGCAAGTAATTGAAGCAAAAGAACGTAAATTCTGTTCGTTCGAGAGAATATATTTTTCAAGGGGTAGTGATTGTGATATATATCGTGAACGTAAGGCTTTAGGATCTAATCTGGTTCCGGATATATTGGAATCGATAGAGCAGGATACACAAAATTCGGTATTTTCTTTTATTCCTAATACAGCAGAAGTCGCATTTTTTGGCATGGTTCAAGGATTAAATAATTATCTTAATGATATTAAGAACGAACAAATTCGTAATAATGTAGGCAAACTAACTCCAAAATATTTGGATAAATTGTTGTCAATGTCCATACGCACAGAAAAAGTGGCAATTAAGGACATTAAGTTACGAACGTTTATATCGGAAGGAAATATCCGTAACGAATTAGCGGCACATGTATATGATATTACTTATGGTAGTATAGTCCCGCATAAAGACAATCTTGTGGTTATTGATGATAGCATTGTTAGAGGCACAACATTGAGGCAGAGTATTATTAGAATATTAGCAAGATTAGAACCTAAAAAGATTGTTATAGTGTCCTCATCTCCTCAAATACGCTATCCTGATTTCTATGGAATAGACATGTCATCTTTAGAAGATTTCATAGCATTTAGAGCTGCTGTTGCATTGCTGCATGACAATAATTCTGAATATATCTTAGATGAGGTTTACGAGAAATCAAAACAACAAGAATTTTTTCCAAAAGAGAAAATCGTGAATTATATAAAAGAAATTTACGCTCCATTTTCAGCGAAACAAATTTCTGCAAAAATAGCGGAGTTATTAACTCCTAATGAGGTTAATTGTCACATTGATGTTATATTTCAGAGTTTGGAAGGATTACATGAGGCATGCAAAAATAATGTCGGTGATTGGTATTTCTCAGGAGATTATCCTACACCCGGAGGTAATAAGCGTTTAAATCAATCGTATATAAACTATTATGAAAACAAATGATTCACACACTCTTATTAGAATGTATGAATCATAATATATTATAATCAGTTGATTAGTCGGTTTTAATATCTTTAATCAGAAGTTGAATGGCTTCTTTTCCTGCAAAGTTGTTTTCTTCTATTGTGTAGCAGACATTAAATGATTTTTTAGCTTTTATGTGATCATTAAATTCCTTCCCTTTACCAAAAGCTATGCCATTCATAATTACGTTTGGCGATTCGTCTTCTGTCAAGTCTAATTTGAAGTGGTCTAAATCGCGCCCTACCAATCTGCTTGTACCATAGTCTTTTACGTTTTCAGTTACAAACACAGGTTTCATATTTTCAGGGCCAAATGGTGCAAATTTTTGAAGGATGCTAAAAAACTTAGGAGTAATTTCGCTGAAATGTACTATTGAATCAACCTCAATTTGTGGAATCTTTTGGTCTTCGTTCATGTTTGAAGTTACATATTCATCAAATCTGCGCGAAAACTCACTAACGTTTTCTTCTTTCATTGTTAAGCCTGCTGCATAAATATGACCTCCAAAGTTTTCTAATAAATCTCTGCAAGAATCAATAGCCTTGTAAATATCAAATCCGCTTACAGAACGTGCCGAACCTGTTGCGAATCCATTCGATAGAGTTAGTACCACAGAAGGACGATAATATTGTTCGCTCAATCTTGATGCAACAATTCCTATCACTCCTTTACTCCATTCAGGGTTATAAACTACTATAGAATTGCGGTTTTCAAAATGTTCATCTCCATTTATAAAGTCTTGAGCATCAACCGTAGTCTTTTTATCTAAGTCTTTTCTTTCTTGATTATATTGATCAATACAGTTGCTCTTTTCCTTTGCAAAATCGCGATCTTTTGAAGTTAGAAGTTCAACAGCTTCACGACCCGAATACATTCTTCCTGATGCGTTAATACGAGGACCTATTTTAAATACTATATCACTAACAGTTACTTCCTTACCTTGAAGTCCGCATATATCAAGAATAGCTTGTAGCCCCATGCTCGGATTTGAATTTAGTTGCTTTAATCCGAAAGTCATCAAAACTCTATTTTCTCCTGTTATGGGAACTATGTCTGATGCGATACTTACAGCCAGTAAATCAAGATGTTGAGTTAAACGTTCAAAAGGAATGTGATTGTTAATTGCAAAGGCCTGCATCAACTTAAAACCTACACCGCATCCGGATAAATGTCCGTATGGGTATGTACTGTCCAAACGCTTGGGATCTAATACTGCAACTGCTTCAGGTAATTGTTCATCAGGAGTGTGATGATCGCAAATAATAATATCAATCTGACGATCTTTTGCGTATTTAACTTTCTTTATGGCTTTAATACCACAGTCAAGTACGATAATTAATGAAAAACCATTTTCAGCTGCATAGTCAATTCCTTTATATGATACGCCATATCCCTCCTCGTATCTGTCGGGAATGTAGAAATCTATGCTTGAATAAAATTGTTGTAAAAACTTGTAAACCAATGCTACCGCGGTAGTACCATCTACATCATAATCGCCGTAAATAAGGATTTTTTCCTTTTTACCCATTGCTAAATTTAATCTCTCTACTGCTTTATCCATGTCGTTCAATAAGAACGGATCATGAATTTGGCTTAACTGAGGACGGAAGAACTTTTTAGCTTCTTCGTAAGTGTAAATACCTCTTTGTACCAACAATGTACAGATAATAGGGCTGATGTTGAGTTGTTTGACTAGTTCTTCTTTACATTTTTTTTGTTCTTCAGTTAATTCATTAATAATCCATTTGTGATTAAGCATATATGTTTTGTTTGTATATAGCAAGGAATAATGTAAATTTGCCACCGCAAAAATACAAACGGTAAAAATACATATAATATTTTAAAAATAAGGAGATGGATATGGATAATTATGAAAAAATAATATCTGATGAGGTTAAGAAAACAATAGAAGTTTTACGCGCCGGCGGAATTATACTATATCCTACCGATACTGTTTGGGGAATTGGATGTGATGCAACAAATGCAGAGGCTGTTGAAAAAATATATAAAATAAAGCAGCGTGATGATTCCAAATCAATGTTAGTTATTACTGATGGAATGGCCAGAATTCAGAGTTACGTTGACGAAATCCCTGACATAGCATGGGATCTCGCAGAACTTGCAGATAAACCGATTACTATAATTTACCCTCAAGCAAAAAATCTAGCTGCGAATCTTATTTCTGATGATGGTAGCATTGGAATAAGAATAAGTTCTGAAAAGTTTTCAAAGCAATTATGTGCTGCATTTAGACGTCCAATTGTTTCGACTTCTGCAAATATTAGCGGTGAACCCTCACCTGAATGTTTTGCCGAAATATCCGACATAATAAAAGATCAAATGGATTATATTGTTCAATATCGTCAAGACGATACTCAAAAAAAACAGGCATCATCTATAATTAAGTTGAAAAAAAATGGTACTTTTGTCATCCTTAGACACTAATCGATTTGAATGTTAAATATCAATTATATAAGTATCTCATAGCTGATGCGATTTCCGCATTTGTAACTTGGGTTATTTTCTATGTTTTTAGACGAATAGAGGTTGACTTATCTACGTTCAGCCTCAATTTGTTTATGCCTCAGTATAATGCTAGAATCCTGTTCCCTTTAGTACCAATATTTTGGTTGTTTATGTATTGGCTGTCAGGATATTACGGTGAAGTATGTTTTAAATCGAGGTTGTCTGAGTTCTGGACAACTCTTACATCAACATTATTCGGTACATTAATATTATTTTTTACAATTGTAATTGATGATCCTGTATCCGATTATACCATCTTTTACACATCATATCTGCTTCTATTTGGAATGCAATTTACATTTACGTACTTTACACGTTTATGCATTACCACAATTACGCAGAAAAACATGCAAAAAAGGCGAATAGGATTTAATACTCTAATAATTGGAGTGGGAGAAAAAGCTGTAAAGTTGCAATCTGATTTAGATTCTATGCCTAAATCACTAGGCTTTAACGTTGTAGGTTTTGCTTATTCCAATTCTGACAGTAAAGTTTGTGTGGACTCAAAATCAGTACTTGGTAATATTAATGATGTAGAGAATCTATTGTTGAATTACAAAATCACAGTAGTTATTATTGCAATAGATAGAGTAAGTGAGTCTGAAATATATGATTTGATGCATATTTTGTGTGGCAAATCGGTAAAAATCAAACTTATACCAAGTAGATATGAATTGTTGACAGGTAGTGTTAAATTGACTAATATCTATGGCATTCCAATGGTTGATTTAACAGAGGTTGTTATGCCTGAATGGCAGAAGAATGTAAAAAGATTAACCGATATTGTAATATCCGCCATAGTACTGATTGTGTTTAGTCCTGTGTATGCAATAATAGCATTAAAAATTTTCAAAAAACCTATATACAAGCAAGAACGTATCGGCTTACATGGTAAACCATTTATGATGTATAAGTTTAGAACAATGGTTATTGATGCTGAAAATGGGGAGGCTTTGTTATCATCAAAAGATGATCCGAGAATTATTAAGATAGGGCATTTTTTGAGGAAATACAGATTAGACGAATTACCTCAATTTTTTAATGTACTTAAGGGTGATATGTCTTTGGTAGGACCTCGTCCCGAGCGAGAATATTTTATTAATCAAATAGTAAAAGATGCTCCATATTATTATATGTTGAGTAATGTTCGTCCGGGTCTGACTTCGTGGGGAATGGTTAAGTTTGGATATGCTCAAACTGTTGAACAAATGATTGAGCGTGCAAATTATGATGTTCTTTATTTGGAAAATATGTCAATAATTGTTGATTGTAAAATTGCGATATATACAATTAAGACAATTATTACAGGGAAAGGGATTTAATATGATATCAAATTGGTATACCAAATTATTGAATTGGCGTGAGAAAAAAATTCCAACACAACGCTTTGTTATTTTACTAAGTTTTTTTGTTGGTATTTTTACTGCTCTTTCTGCGTGCTTGCTTAAGGCAGGGATTCATGGAATACAAAAATTATTGACTCTCAATTTTAATATTAATTCCGAGAATTTTCTGTACTTATTATACCCGGTTATAGGTATTTTGTTGTCTGCATTATTCGTTAAATATATTGTTAAAGACGACATAAGTCATGGTGTTACTCGAATACTATATGCAATCTCTCAGCGTAAAAGTATTCTGAAATCGCACAATATGTGGACTTCAGTTGTAGCAAGTTCTATGACAATTGGTTTTGGTGGATCGGTCGGAGCTGAGGCTCCTGTTGTACTTACAGGTTCGGCAATCGGTTCAAACCTTGGCAGGTTCTTTAAAATGGACCAGAAAACATTGATGCTTATGGTTGGTTGTGGAGCTGCAGGTGCAATTAGTGGAATTTTTAAAGCTCCAATTGCCGGTGTAGTATTTACTATCGAAGTATTAATGTTGGATATGACTTTTACCTCGATAATTCCATTGTTAATATCCTCAGTTACTGCAACTGCTGTATCTTATTTTCTTATGGGTGATGCAGTTATGTTCTCTATGCAAGGTGAGGCATTTGTGTTGAATCGCATTCCTGCATACTTAATGTTAGGTGTTGTTTGCGGTTTTGCATCATTGTATTTTACGCGCGGAATGAATTGGTTGGAAGATTTCTTTCGTAAATTAAAAAACTTTTGGAGTAAACTGGTTATTGGTGGTTTGATTTTGAGTGCATTGATATTCTTATTGCCTCCGTTATATGGTGAGGGTTACGATTCGATATCAGCTTTACTTAATAATAATACCAATGGATTGTTCGATAATAGTTTGTTTTACAATTTTAAAGACAATCAATACTGGGTGTTGTTTTACATGTCTTTGATAGTAACATTTAAAATATTTGCATCTGCCGCTACAAATGCAGCCGGTGGTTGTGGTGGTATTTTCGCTCCATCTTTGTTTGTAGGTTGTTTTGTTGGATTTATTGTAGCAATAGTTTTGCAACTTATAGGTATACCGGTTCCGGCTCAGAATTTTGCATTGGCAGGAATGGCAGGATTGATGTCGGGAGTTATGCATGCTCCATTAACAGGTATATTCCTAATTGCCGAACTATCAGGAGGTTATTCTCTATTTATGCCTTTGATGATTGTTTCTGTTGTGTCTTATTGTACAATTATATTGTTCGAGCCTCACAGTTTGTATGCAATGCGTTTAGCAAAAAAAGGAGAGTTGATTACGCATCATAAAGACAAAGCAGTTTTAAGTTTGCTGAAAACTGAAAATGTTATAGAAAAAGATTTTCAAGTTATTAAACCAGAGGCAATGTTTGGTGATTTGATAAAGTTGATTTCAAAATCAAAACGTAATATTTTCCCTGTAGTTGATGAGTCAGGAGTCTTTCTTGGTGTAGTAACTCTTGAAGAAATTCGTAATATAATGTTCCGCCCCGAATTGTATAATCGCTTCAATGTGCAAAAACTTATGGTTTCGCCGCCGGCGATAGTATCTATAGATGAATCTATGGATACCGTTATGAAAAAATTTGAGCAAACTCATGCTTGGAATCTACCTGTACTTGACGGAGATAAATATGTAGGCTATGTTTCAAAATCGAAAATATTCAGCGCATATAGAGATGTGCTTGTAGAATTTTCTTCTGATTGATTATGGATTAATCTGCGAATCCATCCAATCAAAGCGATTAAGTAAATATTTTTTTAAAAATTCAACTTGTCCTGCGTAATTATCAGGCAGATTTGTTACCGAATACCATTCATTGTCATTAAAGATAGGCCAAATATTAAAATTCTCTTCTTGTGAGTATTTTAAGTATTCTTTTACAGAATCTATCGACATAATTACAGCTAACAAAACAGGTTTGTAAGTATTCCAAGCCACCTGCATTTCTTGTTTAAAATCAGGATCCGTATACATTCGATATATGTAGGCATTATATAAAACATGCCAACCGGTTGCTCTTTGACATACTTCACTATGACCTGAGTTGCCTGCTCCTAAATCAAAATCCCAAACAGGGCCCATAAATAATTTTTCGCCTGTCAACCTTTGATGAAAATAGATGCTGGAATATGTTCGGGCATCAACGTTTTTAAATAATTCGTTTATCAATAACCATTTTATTACACTTTTTGTGTCATAATATTTCCTGAATCCATTTTTGGGGTCTTTATAATTATTTGAATCTAAAATCCTTTCAGCATTATTAAAATACCCTGAAATCTGATTTTTCTCGGCTTGAGTAATATCTGTAGGTTCTTCTATGACTACAGGGAAACGAGATGTCTTAAACCAAGGCTTATTTTGAGTTTCGTAAATGCGTTGGTCTATTTCTAAAAGATTGACTGCTTCAAGTCTGCCGTTTCCTATCTCTATTTGATCTGTAAGAAGATAATTTCCCTGATGCACTCCGTTTATAAACAGTTCGACAAAAAGATGCTGTGGAGTATAATCCATATTCAGTTTCTCGCTCATTTCAAAGGCGAGATAATTTCGCATCAAAGTTTTGTCGGCATAATTGGCAAGTAGAATCCATTTTTTTGCCGGATTAAGTCCGAAAATGCCTGCTTTTTCGTCTAATTTTATTTTGTATGGACGTTTGGGCATATCCCAAGTAGAATTTCCTCTTCCTCTTATTTGGCCTTTTGCTATTATAGTATCACCGGGGCTCATGTTGTTGGGGTCAAATTCGGCTGTCATAGTTCTGTAAACACTCTTATTTGAACTTACATTTTTGCCTCCGTCAATAACAATGCGTATTATAGGTAGATGAGTGAAAGTGCTTGGTTTTATATCGTTTTTTGGGGGATCTTCCGTGGGCTCACCGGTATTTGTATCGTTACATGATGTAAAGAGTGCAAAAAGGGGTATTATAGTTAAAAATATGATTTTTCTCATAATATTATTATAGGCCGCAAACGATATAAATAACAAAGATGAGGTTTTTTTTGTTAAATATCAAAGTTTTTGTTGCTTTTGTATAAAAATTAGACTTACCTTTGTTGTCGATATAGGGGTGCCTTACTTTCAGGCTGAGATCATACCCATTGCACCGGATACGGATAATGCCGAGACCGGGATGGAACGCAGAAACATCGTACCCCGAGTTCTGTAATTTTTATTCAATTTATTATGCAAAAAAATGGAATGTTGTCTTTTAAGATAACAAGTGTAGCACTTTTTGTGTCGGGCATTATTTGTGCTCAAACTATTGTAATTGATTCGTCTAAGATTTATGAATTGGAGCAGGTAGAAGTTTTAGCAACCAGAGTGGACTATAAAACACCCGCTGTTTACACAAATTTAAAAGAGCACGAACTATTGCAAAATAGCTATGGTAAAGATGTCCCATATCTATTACAAACAACACCTTCAATTGTTTCAATGTCTGATGCCGGTAATGGAGTGGGTTATACCGAAATACGTATGCGTGGTTATGATGGTACTCGCATCAACGTAACTGCAAATGGAGTCCCTATGAATGATGCAGAGAGTCATAAAATGTATTGGGTTGATACTCCTGACTTTATTTCGGCGGTAGGCTCTATTCAGGTGCAAAGAGGAGCAGGAACATCTACAAACGGAACCGGAGCTTTTGGTGGAGGTATTAATATGACTACAGACAAATTACCTTCAGTTTTTGGCGGTGAAGCGTCATTGAGTTATGGTTCTTTTAATACAAATAAGCAATCGATAAGATTGTCATCAGGCTTACTTAATAAAAAATGGGCTGTTGACGGACGTCTTTCGCATGTATATTCCGATGGATACATGGAAAGAGCATCTGCAAGTTTACTTTCATATATGGTGCAAGCAGCATATTATACTGATAAAACTATGCTTAAATTGTTGTCTTATGGAGGTTCGGAGAAAACATATAATGCATGGGATGGCATCACTAAAGTTCAAATGGAGAAAAATCGCAGATACAATCCATGTGGAGAAATTACGGATAAAGATGGTAATGTAACTGGATTTTACGATAATCAAAAAGATAATTATTTGCAGATAAATAATCAATTTTTAGTGAATCATAAATTCAATGCACGTTGGGATATGAGTGTTACTGCTCATTATACTTATGGTAACGGTTATTACGAGCAGTACAAGAATAATAGAAGTTTATACACTTATATGTTGGATAATTTAATCGATAAGGATGATAATCCATTAAGTAAAAGTAATCTTGTACGTAAAAAAGGAATGTATAACCATTTTGGAGGATTTGTAAGTTCCGCAAATTATCAGATCAGTAAACTTAAATTATCATTCGGTTTAGCATGGAATACTTATACAGGCGACCATTACGGCGATGTGCTTAATGTTGTTGATGCTGTTAACTTTAATGCTCCATTCGAGTATTATAGAAATTCATCAATAAAACACGACGGTAATATTTTTGTAAAAGCTAATTGGGAAATATTCAAAGGTTTTCATTTATATTCTGATGTTCAATATCGTTTTGTAAATCAAAGAATATGGGGCAAAGATGACTTGTATGATTACAACACATCAGATATGCAAGAAATTAATATTAATAAGATATTCAATTTTATAAATCCTAAATTCGGTATAAACTATAATTTTTTGAAATACAATAGTGTATATGCATCATTCGCTATGGCAAATAGAGAGCCGACTCGTAAAGATTTTGTAAATGCAGAAAAAGGGAAGGACCCATTAGCAGAACAATTATATGATATTGAATTCGGCTATCGTTTAAATCATAAATATGTAGAACTTGGACTTAATTTCTATTATATGATTTACAAAGATCAATTAGTTTTAACAGGCGAACAAAATCCGGATACTTATGAAGCCTTATATATGAATGTTCCAAACAGTTATCGTCGTGGTATAGAACTATCGATTATGGGGCATCCTCTAAAATGGTTTTCTTTAGGCGGGAACTTAACTTTGAGTCAAAATAGAGTGCTTGATTATACAGAATATGTATCAAATTCGGACACATGGGAAATGGATGCCATATATATCGGAACATCAACTTTGTCGTATTCACCTAGTGTTATAGCATCAACAGATTTCAATTTCCATACACATGGTTTCGAGGTTGATATTTTTACTCAATATGTTGGTAAACAGTATATTACCAATGGTCAAAATGAGAATCTTACAATAGATGATTATTGTGTTACAAATTTAAATCTTGCATATACTCTTAAAACAAAAAAAATCGAAAGTGTGAGATTTGGTATTGCACTTAATAACATATTTAATTCGAAGTATTGTGCTAATGCTTTTGCGTATTCCGAAATATCTGGTGGAGAACGTTATGATGAGGGGTATTATTTGCCTCAGGCTCAATTTAATTTCTTGGCTAATGTTACAATAAAATTTTAATAAAATGGATTTAAAATTAATTCTTCAAATTATAGGGCTGATACTTGGTCTACTGTATTTATGGCTTGAGTATAAGGCCAATATTTGGCTTTGGCTGATAGGAATAATTATGCCTATTGTACATGGAATCTTATATCTTACATCGGGACTATATGCAGATGCTGCCATGAATGTTTATTATGTAGTTGCAGGTTTGTATGGTTGGTTTATGTGGAGTAGGAAGCCGAATGGGTCTGATGCTGCGGTTATTAAAATTGGTCATACGCCACTAAAAAAGATAGTTCCTTTAGTATTAGCTTATGCAATTGCTCATGTTTTAATATATTATGTGTTGGTTAATTTTACTGATAGCACCGTGCCGTTCTGCGATAGTTTAACTACTGCTCTTAGTATAGTGGCTTTGTGGATGTTATCGCGTAAATATATTGAGCAATGGTTGGTATGGTTGGTTGTGGATGCTATTACAGTCGGATTATATTTATACAAAGAAATACCCATAACTGCAGGTTTATATACACTCTACACTTGTATGGCTTTAGCGGGATATTTCAGATGGCGTAGAATGGTGAGCGAATGTTAAGATTTGATTGTTTTAAAAATAATAGTTGTTTTTTGTAAAACAAATATTAAGTTTATAAGCGCAATTATACTGAATCACAAATATCCGTTTCGTATTTTGCTGCTGTAATCTATATTGTATATATTGTTATAGATAAAACTCCATTCAATACAAAAATTAAAATAAGAAAATGAGAATCATTAAGATGTTATTAGCGTGTATAAATTGTGCTTTGTATGCGCAAACTTACGAAAGTTATATGCTGAACAACAACCGATTACAATACACAAAACAGAACAACTTCGATCTTATATCGTTTTTCAGGTTGTGAATACATCGAAGATATAGGTAAGTCCCAATTACCTATTAAAACTCTGTCTTTCGTAATTCCGAGAAACGCAACATCTGCAGGCGTAACAATACAAAAAATCTACGTATTAAAAGTGAAATAACTTTTATTGCATTAAATAATTCCAACTTTTGACATATGTTTATTGGCATTCAACTATTTTGCCATTTCTTTTGCGTTTCGCACTTCTTATTTGAATTTTTAATATTAAAAAACAGAATAAAGTCATTTTTATTAAAAATTATTGTATTACCTTTATAGGATAATCAAAAGAAAATTATAATTATGAAAAAAAGTTATGTTGTTTTACTACTAATGCTTATTGGCTTTACCATAGCAGAAGCGCAAATTAAAATCAAACAAAGTGGAAAAGTTATTGTTGGTAGTGAGTTGTCAGGGAATGATGCAAACAATGTTTTGAACATGCAAATTTTAGGCAACGGTTCAGGTAGAGGAGGTAGTAAATTGGCGTTTGGAGACTTTGGAAGATATGAGGTATTAGGTTGGAATGTATTTATCTAATTCTTTTACAAAGAGGAAAACAAATTTCAGTTTCCAAAATATTGAAATACTAATCAATTATGAAAAAACTTAAATTTTTAATTATAGCATGCACAATGTTATTGTGCGGATGCACAGTGAATTGTGATGATGTACCTGAAATAACAAAACAATACTTCCCTTATACGAAAAATCAAGTATTACAATATGTTAGTAACGAAAATGAGCAAATGGAATTAGTAGTGGATTCCATTAAGGAATTTCATGCAGGTTGTTTTAGTGTATCTGCAATGTGTGCTTGTGAATCTTCTATACGGTGGTTTATCATCGATAATAATGGCGAATCTTTTTACATACCTGAATTGATTTATACTTATGGAAAAGGAGGTTTGGTTGCTTTGGTATTATCCCAGCAGATTGCAGGTGGTGAAGACTATCGTTCTTTATATTTTGATAAGCCTGATTTTAACACGGCGGATGATTTATTTGGAGATACCATTAAGTGCGCTACCTTAGGAAAGTATAAAGATTTTACAGTAGTATTTAACAAGGGTTTGGTGTCTTTTACCGATACAATCACGTATCAAACTTGGAATTTAGTGGAATAAGTATACTTAATCGCATAATTAAGTTTTTTACTAACTTTGTACATTCTTTTAACACGATTGTATGAAGTATAAAATTTTTGCTTGCCTAGCGTCACTGTTGTTTTTCTTCAACTCTGTTGATGCTCAAACACCATCAATGCCGGAACGCCCTAGAATAGTTGTGGGAATCACAATAGATGGTTTACGTTCTGATTACCTTTCTTTATTTTGGAATAGCTTGTCGAAAGGTGGCTTTAAGCGTTTGGCAGAGCAAGGTGCTGTTTTTCCAAATGTAAGATATTCATATCAATCGGCTGATGCTTCGGTTGATGTTGCAAGTTTTGCTACAGGTGCTGAACCATACATACATGGAATAGTAGGAGATTCAAAGTTTGACAGGAAATTAAGCAGACAAGTAAAGTCGGCTTCTGATGCCTCGGTAATAGGCTTATCTGATACAAGAACTTTATCTGCAAAAAATTTACAATGTACAAGCTTAGCTGATGAATTACAAGAAGCATCTATAAACGGCTCAAAAATTGTTTCGGTGGGTATAGATCCTACTAAAGCAATATTGCAATTAGGACATGTCGGAAATTGCTTTTGGATGAATAATATATCAGGGAATTGGGCCTCATCTAATTATTACATGACCAGCTTGCCCGAGTGGGTTCAGAATATCAATAACAAGAAAACCATAGATACATACCTGTCAAAAACATGGGAAACTATGTATCCTGCAGGTTATTATGTATCTGCATCAACAAATGGTGGAAGCGGCTTTAAGTATGAAGTACGTGCAGCTTGTAATGGCTTGCATTTGTATGATAATTTTGCTACAACACCATTCGCAAATGACTATTTATGTGATTTTGCTTTAGAAGCAATAGAGCAATTAAAAATGGGCAAAGATATGATTCCCGACTTGATGTTGCTTCAATTTTCGGCTCAACCATTTTTCTTAAAGGCGGAATTTGGTTTAAGCATGGAATTAGAAGATGCTTATTTGCGTTTGGATAAGAATTTACAATGGCTGTTCGAAAATTTAGATAATAAATTCGGGAAGGATAATGTCTTGATTTATCTTACAACGACACGAACTGATGATGCAATGAAAACTACTCGAATGAATCCTAATGTGCCGGGTAAATCGTTTAATGTTGATAGATATTTGGCTCTGTTAAATTCGTATTTAATGGCAAACTACGGACAATTCAAATGGGTCTTATCTTGTGGCGGAGGAAATATATATCTTAATAGGGAACTGATAGAAGAAAAAGGATTGAATTTAAAAGATGTGCAAAATAAGGCTGTTGAGTTCTTTTATTTGATACCGGGTGTGGTTAATGTGGCAACTTCCTTTGATTTAGAACAAACATATTTTGCTTTAGGTTCATTACGATATGCATATTATCGCGAATCTTCAGGCGATTTGTTATATACACTCTCACCCGGCTGGTACGAGGTTGACATTAATAACAGACCTAATGGATATAAGTCAAATAGCAGCCAAACAGTACCACTATATTTCTACGGATGGAGAATCGCGCCACAGCTGGTATCAGATCAAGTGGATGCAGCTGATGCAGTATTTACATTATCCAGATGGTTACGTATTCCGGCACCAAATGGTTCAAAAGGAGTTGTGTTACCTGTGAAGCTGAATGATAAGTAAAAATTAATTTACTAGAGTATAACTTCGCCCTTACCTTTACGTTTAAGGTAAGGCTTGTCTCCTGTGCAGTCAATTATTGTTGAAGGCTCTAAAGAACCTCCACCGCCATCAATTACGCAATCGACTTGTCCTGCATAATTTTCTTCAATCAATTCCGGATTGGTACTATATTCAGGTTCGTCTTCATCAATAAAAATTGAAGTTGATAAAATGGGGTTTCCTAGGGCTTCTACTAATGCTAGCGCAATACCATTGTCAGGAATACGAACACCTACGGTTTTCTTCTTTTTAAATAGTTTAGGCAGATTGCTGTTACCATTTAGAAGGAATGTAAAAGGTCCGGGTAAGCATTCTTTTAATAGTTTAAATGTATTGTTGTCTAATTGCGAATATTGGCTAATGTGGCTTATATTACTGCACACAAATGACAGAGGCATTTTACCCGGATCAATATTTTTGATTTTACAAATCTTTTCTACCGCATGTGCATTCGTAATATCGCAACCAAATGCGTACAAAGAGTCTGTTGGATATATAATAATACCCCCATCTTTTAGAATACCCACGATTCTTTCAATTTCCTTAGAATTCGGATTTTCTTCGTATAAGCGTATTAACATAGTTACAATTAGTCTTGTGCAGGGGTGTAATGCGTTTCCGTATCAACAAGTATAATACTTGCAGTCTTTGTCGGATTCGTAGATATTACTTTTTCCTTTTTAATACACGTAATAGTTAATTTACCTGCATTTAGGTAAATGTTACCATTTGAATACATACCTTTACCTGACATAGCAATAATATTGATATCTCCACCATTTATTGTGATAGATGCATCAATAGCTTCAGTGTCAGTCGGTTCATCTCCATAATTGGTAAGTATACCATCATCAGCTGTTACAATATTGAGTATTCCGGAATCAATCTTTATATAACCTTCAGAGCATTGCAAGCCATCATTCTGATTGTTTACATTAATTTCTCCACCTTCTTGCCAATAATATTCTTTAACATGTAAACCATCTGATGCTGCATTTGTAATAGTTATATTTCCGCTTCTAATACGAAGATATTCGTCAGTTGCAAGTGCATGTTTGTTTCTACCTCTTAGTTCAAGAGTACCATTACCACTTACTATTACTTGACCCTCGCTAAAAAAAGCACCTTTCTTGTCTTCGCCTCCACTAGTAAGTTCTTCTTTGTCTGTCGGGTATCCGGCACCATCAGTAATTTTATTAGTTGTACCGTCTTCCAATACTAAAAAGCAGCGTTTTGACGATTGTATGTTGATAGCACAACTATCTGTTGAACTCATATCTAGACCATTAAGGCTAAGCTTGAATTTTTCTTCTCCATATATTTTTACAGAACCTTCAGTACAAGTACCTTTAAGTTCGTAACATACAGGATCTGTCATTGTTGAGCGTATTGTAACGTGCTGACCATTATTAGTAATTTCAACTCCTTGACCACTTAAGGGATTCGTGATTTGAGGTTCGCCGTCTTCGCCGTAGTTGATACTAATAGTCTGAGAGAATTTATATCCCTCTACTAAATCTTTGTCGTCAAGTGAAGGGTCAGGTTCTACAACAGAACATGATGCAAATAGAATGCATAATGCTGAAGTAATGATTAAAAATGTTTTTTTCATGGTATTAGGTTTAAGCCGTTATTTTCAAAATATATAGGTTTTACCGCATCTTCTTTCATTACATAAATTTCATTTTCAAATCTGGAAAAATCAACTTTTAATCTGCGACTAAATAATAAAGCTTCGTAGTAGCTCGTAAAATCTCCTATTCTAACTTTCCAAAATGGAGCATTGTAAGTTACATACGACTTAATCTCAGGATAAAATTCAGTGAGTTCTTTTTCTAATTTTAAGGCCTCTTGTTTAGCCGTTTGCGGGTTATTACCTGAGTATAATTGTACTCTGTATCCCGAAACACTTATTGCGTTATTAGCCGGAAGTTGTGAAATGCCGGTATTTTGATGTACTAATTGATCTAAGCGGTTGTCCTGATTTATTATTACCAAACCTTCGTCCGCTGCAAGCACATTTATTGTGAATGTAAGTATTAATGTAATTATAATTGAATTTTTTCGCATATCTATAATATCAACCAATTTATTAACTGCAAAGATAATAAACTTGTTTATCTTTTTATGTTTACTATAACTAATTTTAATTCAGCTTATTGTGTTTTGACATATAGTATTTATTTTAAAGTACGAATTGTACTTCTTTAAATGCGTATCTTCTCAAATTTCCGGATTCGTCTTTAATAACAATATGCCCGGTAGTTTCAACATCAGTTATTACGCCGATAAAGGTTCCATTTGCATCTTTGTATGTAGCCGCAATATCTCTTCTATATAGTTTTTTTAAATATTCCTCATGCAAAATATCAGGAGTATTTTCTGCTTGCCAAAATCTTGACATTAGATGTATCCGAATGCGTTTAGCTGCTGTTTTAGGATCAAAGAATCTTTTTGTTATGGTATTTAGAGATATGGGATTAGGTGCATCACTCTTAAACTCGGATTGGTTTAGATTTAAGCCTATGCCTACAATGCAATCACTCAAATAATTGCCTGATAAATTATTTTCAATTAATATGCCGGCAATCTTTTTGTCGTTCCAGTAAATGTCGTTAGGCCATTTTACGCTAATAAAAGAACTTCTTATATCTAAATAATCTGCGACAGCCAGTGCCACAGCTTCAGATATAGGGAATTGAGCATTAGCTTGCATACGTTTAGGGAACAATATAATTGAACATAGTAGATTCTTTCCTCGTTCCGATTCCCAATGGTTGTTCATTTGTCCGCGGCCATTGCTCTGAAAATCAGCCATAACCATATCTCCGTGATTGAGATTTTTGTTCTGTTTCAATGATTGCAACATCCATTCATTGGTTGATTCTATTTCGTCTAAGTGTGTAAGAAAATTAGTCGTCATGTTTGATTTATTATGCAATTGCCAAGGCTGCAAAACTCACGCGCAGTCCTTTTATTTTTTGTAAAACTTCGGTACAAGCCTCTATTGTAGCTCCTGTTGTTATAACGTCATCAACTAATAAAATGTGTTTTTCGCAGAGGGATAAACTATTTTCCTTTATGTCAAAAATGTTTTGAGAATTTTCCCAACGTTCGTAAACGTTTTTCTTTGTTTGTGTGCTGTTTGCTAATTTTCTATATAACAGATCGTTTACTATTGGTATATTCAATACTTCAGATAAGCCAATAGCTATTTGTTCACTCTGATTGTATCCTCGTTTTTTTAGTTTGACGGGATGCAGTGGAACCGGAATAATAGCATCAACCTGAGAAATATTGCTTCCTTGGATTTCGTATCCAAAAAATTGCCCAAGAACAATTCCTAATTCTTTTTCGCCTTTATATTTTAATTGATGCAATACTTTTTGTACAGAATTGCCTTTTTGAAATCTACATAAAGCAGTTCCATATTCAATTTTTACTCTTCCCCAAAGCAATTGTTCTGCCATATTATCGTTTATCAGATGGTATCCTGTTTTAGGAAGTTTATGTACACACTCTAAGCAGATACATTTTTCACCTTCTACTAAATATCCACCACAAACTAAACATATTTCAGGGTAAACAAGTCTCAGCAAGTCTAACAAATATTGTTTCATCGTCAATTAAAATTAAGATGCACAAAGTTACAATAAAATATGTGATTAGAACAAGCTAAATAAGACTTAAACGGAATGTGTGGACTGTAATTTTGAGTAGATATATTTAAAATCCTATATGTAAAAGATTTCTTAGGGATTTTATAAAATTGTATTTACAGCTGCTTTTTGAAATTACAGAATAAGGAATTTGTTTTGCTCCATAAGACTGATTCTTTAAGGCAACTCCCTGAATCATGCTTCCTTCGAAATCATAATTCAAGGTTTTGTCTTTAAGTGCATCCATAACCATCCATATAATGCATGATGAGGCTCCGCTACTTTTGTATTTTGGATTAATTGCAATAATAAGATTGTATGCAGAATTGTCGTCCCACACGGTAAATAATGAACAATGTATGTTATTTTCTTTATCACGTATAGTAAAAATCATCCCCTGATTTCTTTCAACAGATGCATCATAAATTTTTCTCAGAGTATCAAATGTGTACAAAATAGGAGCATGCTGTTTTTTTTCTATCGTGTTTTTGCAAAACTCGTAGAAGTCGTT
This sequence comes from Bacteroidetes bacterium ADurb.Bin302, assembly GCA_002069025.1. Next base: position 31,639 of record MWBK01000114.1, read on the forward strand.
TATTGGCATGTCAGTATCGAGGGTAAAATTATCTTCTGATGAAAGTATCTTTTTTTGTCTTTTTTTATGCGACATCATTGCAAATACTACATCTCTATCTGCAATATTTTCAATTAAATATGTGTAATGTGTGGTTTGCTTGTATTGCTTCCAATAAAAAGGTTGCCAGTTGGTAAAGCTATAATGAAATTTCTGCTCGTAAAAGTCTAAATTCATGGCATCTAACTGATTAATTAGATTTTCCATGACTCTGTTTTCGAAATCGTAACGCTTATCTAAACTTATATCTTTGGGATAATTAATCCAAATGCCATTATACTGAGTTAAGGTTGGTTGAATAACTCGTTTTATCCCTAGCTTTTCTTGTATATGAAAAACAAGTACTGCTTCTGTATTATCATCATCACCACAGAAAAGCACATTCCAAGAATCAGGTTTACAAGCTGCTTCCATCCACCAATATTGCATAAATAATGGGATTTCAGGATGTGTATTGCATAGCTGCTTGTATAGTTCTCGGTTATTCATATTTATGTTTGACGAAAAATTAAACATTATATGGAGGTATGTCTTTTATCTTTTTTGCAGGATTTCCGGCTAAAATGCAATTACCTTCTAAAAATGATTTGGTAACCACAGCACCTGCTGCAACAATGGTATGTTCTCCTAATTCTACTCCTGCAAGTATAGTGCAACCACATGCTAACCATGAATTTTTGCGTATAATAATAGGATTACTTGCATCAAACCGGCTATAGTCTGATTTGTTGTGATTCTGACTAATTATAGAAACTTTAGGTCCAACAATAGATCCTGATTCTATAATGATACCATTCCTTCCATCAATATAACATCCCATGGCATACCCCGGAGCTCTAAATCCATTGTCGTTTTGAATCTTTTCAGAGCATATAACTTTTGATGTGAAATGTACAGGCCATGGAGTATTTCTATTGATACCTAATATTTTTTGCCAAAATACAAATTTCAGTAAGGTCGAATTTATATATGATTTTGACTTAAAGTGGGGGTAAAATATTCTCCCAATAAGCGACCATATTAATCTATTCTGTTTCATTTATATTGGTTTAAAATAATTCTAATGAATTCATTTTCAAAGATAATACATTAAAAATCAAACTAAGTACAAGTTTTAGCTAATTTAAAAAACCAAAAACCTCTGATTATAATAATTAGTGATGATAATAAGCTGTATAACAGTATGGTCACATAAAAATCATTTATTGCAATACCGATAATGATTGCCATTACTCTTACTACTGTAATTGTGATCTCAAACAACATATCTGTACGCTGTTTGTTTAATATATCAGGAATACAACTAAAAGGATAAAACCACAATAAGCAAGCTAACCATGGTAGCATCAAACGAATATATTCGCCGGCATCTCTCCATGTTTCGCCAAGTAGCCACGAACATGTTGCAGGTAATACTAAATATAAGACTCCGAATCCTACAATAATAGTTGGTATAGAATATTTAAAGTACTTCTTAATCATCGGAACTGCGCTTGTATGCTCTTTTATGCAATAACTTATTTTTTGAGTAATAGTTTGCGAAAGGGCATTGTTTATAAGTATTATTGGTCTCATAGATAGAGCAATAGCCATTCCGAATATACCTATTTTTGCCATTCCGAAATACGGGCTTAGCAGCAAGACAAGTAAGTTCGAACCAAAATAATTTATTAGGTTTCGAGGTAATGCATATCTTGGAAAATCTGCATATTTTGATGCGGTTTGTCTTAATTCGCTAAAGTTGCCGTATTTAAAAAATGACTTAAAGTATTTCTTGCAATGAATTAATGAAATAGAAATAGCCGTTATTTGTCCTATTATGGTACCAATAATTAATCCGTATCCCGATTGAATTATACCAAAAACAGTTTTTAATCCTGAGTTTGAGGCGTTAAGTGTAATTTGATATTCTGCGATATGCTTAAATGATTTTTGCCTTATAAACCAATAATTTATACAAGACCATAAACCTCCACTCAAAACAAACAAAGGCAAATAGATTAGCGAATCAGCTAAGTCAGTAGTGTTGAATAAATCGGCGGTAAAAGTTTTAAAAAAAGCCGGTAATAAAGAAATTAGTGTGGCAATGATAATGCAATATGCGCATAAACGCACACAAGTTAATGAATCTTTTTCTTGCTTAGGTAATATTATGCTATAATGAAAGGCTCCTGTTGATAGTATCACTATACAACCTCCTATACTTAAGAATAAGTTAAAAACACCAAAGTCATCAGGTGAATATAATCGCGTTAAGACGGGATAAATTAACAATGATATAGCTTGCGCAATAATATTCCCGCTTATAAGAGTCGCTGTATGACGAATAAATTCGCGAGATACTAATTTCTTTATGTTAACTAATGCGCGCATAAATTCTGTTTAACTTGGTATAGGTACCAAAGTGCCATAATTTCATTTGGGTTATTAGTTTTTGTTTTAATGCCGACTTTCGCAAGTTCTTTTATGAATGGTTTTAATATATCGTTCATTCCCACTAAATCAGGCGTATGTGATAGTGAAACCGCTATTTTTAGAGGGAGCATTCTTTTGATAAACGACTTAATACAATGAAGTCTTAAATCCATATCACTTGCTTGTAGTCTGCCTTTAAAACTTATGCCTAGTGGTCCAAATAGGCTAGAATCCAAATAATTATGATAAAATTTTTGGTTCTGCTTTAATGATGGATCCAATGTTTTAAAAAAGTCCATCATTTCAATATCCCAAAAAGGTAAAGCTATATCAAAACCAAAATAACTATATACGCGAGTGGCACTATTAATGTATTTCGCAAGTCTATTTTTGATTACAAAATCGTCAAAGTTAGATGTCCTAAGTGTTTTTTCCTTCTTTTGTAATAGCTTGGTAATCTTATTTTGCAGTTCTTTATTTCGTCCTAAAAAACTTTGGTCTTCTAATACTTTAACAGCCATATATGATGCTGTACTATGCTGTGTAATATGGTTTTTACTACTATGACTACCGGCCAAGCAATCACCGCTGTGACCCGGAACAAAAACAGCATCATATTCAGCAATCCCATTTTCTTTAAGCCATTTAACAGAAAAAAAATCGAACGTCCATATTTTGTTACATAGTTGTCCGACATACTTACAATAGTCCAAAAAATCAACATCTTTGGATAAATCGCATTTTTTTGCCATTAATGTATTGTCTATGCAATAATGCTTAAAACCTAAGCTTTTAGCAACTGATTTTGCAATTTCGACCTCTTCACTATTCTCATCACCTATGGTATAGCAAATAATATTTTTGTAATTGAGCCGATATAACATAGCAACTATAAGACGAGAATCATAACCTCCGCTTAACGGAACAATTACCTGTCTACCATTAATATATTCAATTAATCTTCCAAAAATATTAAGCAAGGCAACCGAAAACTGATACTGTATATCAATATTGTTTATCTCATTTTTATAGATACGATAAGAATAATATGATGATGTTTTTACCGAGTTGTTGCTAATGCTTGCATAAGTCATTGGCTCAATTCTGTGTATACCATTAATGAGAGTTTTGCTATTAAGAGTATAATTAAGATTTAAATAATCGGTTTCCGCATTTTTATCTATTGTCTCATTGCCTTTTAATAGCGAATATACATTGTCAGAAAGGAAACATTTGTTATTGTAATTGCGGTAATACAACGGAAGCGTTCCTGCAATATCACCTGCGGCAAGAACCCCTTGTGATGTCTCTATTATAACTTGAAAAATTCCATTTAATTGCTTTATTTTTTTTGAAAAATCTTCTTCGGTTTGTATGCCTGAAAATAAAGACAACAATTTTTCCGATTTAATAAAATTTGATTGTTCATCAAAACAATATCCGCGAACAAAACATTTTTGTCCGCGAATCCAAGAATGAGAAAGTATATATTCCATGTTTATAAAGAGAACACTAATAATAGATTATTATAAATCGATTTCTAAAAGTTGTCCTCTTAGGTTAAATTTTAGTTCAAGTCCGTTTGATAATTTTACTTCATATGTTTTTTTGCCCCTTTCGATACTTACGATATTTTTGTCAGGGTATTTTTCTTTTATATATGACGAAATCTCATTAGGAAGAAGTTCGTCCGGTACAATGCAAGTTTTGCATTCGTAATCTTTCCATTCTCCTTGTTTGTTAAATTCAATACTATTACCGCTTTTAAATGTGATTTCGTATGCAGAATCGAAAAATTCGGGATCGTATTTTGCGTATGCAACTGTTTCGTTAGGGAAGTATTTCTTAATAAACTGTTGAGAAACAACCGGAAGTTGGTCTGTAGTAATCATATCTTCGTTATCTGCATAAGCAGCAAACGAAAAGAATGACGTACAAACTAATAAAATCAGTGCTTTTTTCATTACAGTGTGGTTTTAATTGTTAGACATACCACAAATGTACAATAAATTCAGTAAAAAGCATTATTTTTGCAATTTAAAACGAAAAACATGCAAAAGAAATTCAAGCGTACTACTGTTACTTCGGCTTTACCATACGCAAATGGTCCGGTTCATATAGGTCACTTGGCAGGAGTTTACGTGCCTGCTGATATTTATGTTCGTTATTTGCGCCTTAAAGGAGAAGATGTGCTTTTTATAGGTGGTTCTGACGAACACGGAGTACCTATTACAATAAAAGCAAAGAAAGAAGGTTTAAGGCCAAAAGATATAGTAGATCGTTATCATAGTATCATTAAAAAATCATTTGAAGAATTCGGTATTTCGTTTGATATATATTCTAGAACTACTAGTAAAACTCATCATGAAGTGGCATCGCAAATCTTTAAAACCATATATGATAAGGGTGGATTTGTTGAGAAAACTTCTGAGCAATATTATGATGAGGAGGCTAAGCAATTTTTAGCTGATAGATACATCACCGGCGAATGCCCTCATTGTCACAATCAAGATGCATACGGTGATCAGTGTGAGAAATGTGGAACGTCTTTATCACCACTAGAATTGATTAATCCTAAATCTGCAATAAGCGGTAGTAAGCCTGTATTGAAGGAAACTAAGCACTGGTATTTGCCTTTGGATAAATACGAGAATTGGTTGCGCGAGTGGATCTTAGATGGACACAAAGAATGGAAAACCAATGTTTACGGACAATGCAAAAGTTGGTTAGACATGGGATTGCAGCCGCGAGCAGTAAGTCGTGATTTGGATTGGGGAATTCCATTGCCGATTGAAAATACCGAGGGGAAAGTTTTATATGTTTGGTTTGATGCTCCAATAGGATATATTTCAAACACAAAAGAATTACTTCCTAATGATTGGGAAAAATGGTGGAAATCTGAGGATACACGTTTGCTTCATTTTATAGGCAAGGACAATATAGTATTTCATTGCATAGTATTTCCAACAATGCTTAAGGCAGAGGGTTCATATATTTTGCCTGATAATGTTCCTGCAAATGAATTTTTAAATTTAGAGGGCGACAAGATTTCAACATCTAGAAACTGGGCAGTTTGGTTGAATGAATATCTGGTTGATTTTCCGGGTAAACAGGATGTTTTACGTTATGTGTTAACGGCAAATGCACCTGAAACAAAGGATAACGATTTTACATGGAAAGATTTTCAGGCACGCAACAATAACGAATTAGTTGCTATATACGGGAACTTTGTAAATAGAACATTGGTCCTTACGCAAAAGTATTTTGATGGGAAAATACCTGCTTGTGGCGAATTAACTGAATGTGATTCTGCAACTCTTAAAGAATTTGCTGATGTTAAGAAAAGTGTAGAAGATTTGCTTGATGTGTTCAAGTTTAGAGATGCTCAAAAAGAAGCTATGAACTTGGCACGTATTGGGAATAAATATTTAGCAGATACAGAACCTTGGAAGTTAGCCAAAACAGATATGAAGCGAGTCGAAACTATTATGTATTTGGCTTTGCAGATAACAGCTAATTTGGCAATTGCATTTGAGCCGTTCTTACCATTCAGCTCTCAAAAATTGCGCAATCTTCTTAATATGGATTCGTTTAATTGGAATGAATTGGGACGTACCGATTTATTGAAGACAGGCGAATCTGTTTCACAACCTGAACTATTATTTGAGAAAATAGAAGACGATGCAATTGAAGCTCAGATACAGCGTCTTTTAAATATTAAACAACAAAATGCGCTGAATAATTTTAAACCTGCAGAAATTAAACAACAAGTCAGTTTTGATGATTTCGGCAAACTTGATATAAGAGTAGGTACAATTTTAGAATGTGTTAAAGTACCAAAAGCTGATAAGCTATTGCAATTTAAGATTGACGATGGGATGGGAGGAAGAACAATTGTATCCGGCATAGCTAAGTATTATCCTAATCCTGAAGTTTTAGTAGGAAAACAAATTTGTTTTATAGCAAACTTTGAAAGCAGAAAACTTAAAGGAGTAGAAAGTCAAGGAATGATTTTGAGTGCTGAGGATTCGGATGGAAGATTGGTAGTTGTATCTCCGAGTGATATAGTAAGAAGCGGTGTAAGTGTATGTTGATTTATAAATCATGGAAGAATCAGTAAAAAAACAAATTATAATTGCTCAGATAAGTGAAATTACCGAGTACATTATATATCGCAAATTAGCATCAATAGAAAAGGATTCAGCGA
>MWBK01000115.1 GCA_002069025.1 Bacteroidetes bacterium ADurb.Bin302
AAGCATAGTCATTCTTTCATATTGCTTTTGAGTGACATGCGGTTGGTTTCTCAACAAATTTGTGTCTCCAAGCCACACAAGATCTTTAGCATATTCACGAACTAGTTCAATAACTAGATTGTTATATGATTGAGTTTTCATATACCAGTAAAGACCTGCAGCTAGAGTTGATTTTCCAGCTCCAGGTCCACTAATTAAATTAACATAAAGTGTCTTTTTATTTGAATTTATGATCACGGTTCCTCACATTCTAATATTAAATCAGTATATTCATCATATGATTCTTTTTGACTAAAGAAGATCATCATCGAATCAGCGTCCATTGAATCATCTGTAGAAACAGAACCAATAACTATTTTTTTACCCATTGATATATTTTGCAATAATTGATTTGCTTGTGCTGTATCTAAACGATATCGTTCAATAATTTCTCCGCATTCCTCAAGATTCAATTTATCATAAATCTTCTCAACATATGGATTTAAATTGATTGTTCTTTTTAATTCTATTTTAACATCATTTAAATCATCATTATAATTACAAGCTAAAATAAAAGAACTACTTGAACTATTGCTAACAAATCCAACTCTAATCTTCATTTTAGCTTAAGACCTCATATCCTAAGATCAATTTTTCATTTAATTTATTTTTTAAATTATCTGCTACATCATCGGCTGAATCATATTCGACCGTATAGTCGATGAACATACATATCTCTATTCGTTATAATTTTAACCACCCTCCTTTCATAGATCATCTTGGACTACAGCTCGTCGTTGTGCCTCGGGATTGCAACACCAACCTCGAGTATCGTTATAATATAAACAGATCTTCCCACGACTCTGCGCTCCTGGTTCCCATTTGTCACAACCACAGTGTTTACCGGATGAAGCACAGAAGAATCTGACTACACAGTTGTCCATATCTTAACCTCCTGTCTAGTTATAATGTATTGATGGAGATATTTGCCACGCCTTGCCTTGAACCATGCCACGCCAAGCCCGACCTAGCCCTGCCGCGCCTTGCCACGCCAAGAACCTAGCCATGCCAGACCACACCGCCAAACTCCTCTTCAGCTAATTCATCAATATTATCATATAAAGAACAATTGTACGGGATATACTGCAAAAATCTTTTCATTTCCGGATATGAAATCAAATTTTTATTGATTGCAACTAAAAAGGAACTGCTCGAACTATTACTTACGAATCCAACTCTGATCTTCATTATATTAACTCCTTATGGTTTTATCATTTCTTTTAGTTCTTCAACAATTTTATACATTTCTCTGAATTCTTTGTCGTCATCATAGTATTTACCAATCAATCGAGCCAGATTCCAATATAATTCAGATATTTTTGAATCAATTTCTCCATATACTTGTCTTACAATAGCTCGTTTAAGAAGCTTTGCTATTTCTGAAAATGGAAAAGCTTCATCATTATCTGGAATTGTAATTGTTTCATCAATATTCATATTAAATTTGAATACTCGATATTTTGGACTAAAATTACCAATTTCTTTGTAATCAAGAGACATATTAATATTTTTTAGTGGTTTTGATGCATATTTATAATCTTTACGACTTTCATATAGCGTTTGATCAATTGTTTTTATAAAATTAGTCTTATTGCTTTCATCTTTCATACCAACACCTCCATTAACCATCATGCCATGCTGTTTGCATATAAGATGCATCCGAATGTGTATATTTTATCATGAAATTATATAAAGGATCTGCTTCCAATTCACTCTTCAATTGATTAAGCTTAAGAACATATTCAGCCAAAGTATCTGCATCTGGAAATTCTTTACCGATGCTATGATCATCATATCCACTATAATTGAATTCAAGTTTAGTATCATAGGAATATAAAAGATATTCTAAAAGTTCATTTTCTTCTAATTCAGCTTCTTCAAGCATATCTGAGGTTAATAGATCGATATTTCCTTTTAGATCAAAATTTACTAGATTGACAAAATCACTAACAGTACCTCGATCTTTAGGTGTAGGCAAACCAAATTCTTTGACAATATTAATAATAAGATCAACAATATCAATATCTGACAATGACCAGCCAACTCCAACGAAACTACTTGTACTACTATTTGAAACAAAACCAAAACGAATCTTCATTTCAATATCATCTCTGCTTTCTGCAAAATTTATAAATAATATAGAAATACCGGTATAAATATAAAACTTACCGGTATTATACTATATATACTTACTGTTGTACACCTTTAAGATAATCTAGAATTCCACCAGATGGTTTTAAGATGATTGGTGTACCTGGAATAACTTTCTTATAAAAGTCCATCGTCTTCATGAAACGATATAGATCCGGAGCAACTGAAGTTGTCTGTGAGATGAGATATTGTGCTCTCTTATCTGCCTCGCCTTTGATTTCTTCAGCTTTCTTTCTTGCTGTAGATGTTTTAGCTGTGTATTCCATATCAGCTTTCGACATAATTTCAACATACTTTGCTTCACCCTCTGCTCTCAATTGAGCAGCAACCTGATTTCGATCGGCAATCATGCTTGAATATACTGCTGATTCATTATCTTTCGGCAGCATCGTTCTTTTAAATTGAATTGTCTTAACATCAATACCATATTCATTGGCTTGTTTATTAGTATATTTGACAGATTCATTGATGATCGTTTGTCGATCGGCGTAAATCAAATCATCGAATAGAAACTTGCCTGCCTGTGTTCGAACTGCTGCATAAACAATATCATCTAACCATTGCTGAACTCCGCTAATTGACTTAAACTTAATATAAAATTTGTATGGATCGGTTATTGTAATATAAGCTACAGTATCGAAAATCAATGTTTTTTTATCTTTAGTTACAACACTTACTGGAGGTGAATCATACTCAACAAGTCGCTTTGTAAATTCAATTCTTGTTTCAATGACCGGAAATTTCCAGCTAATACCAGGTTCTGACACTGTTCGATTATATTTTCCCATTCGAACAATAATAGATTGCTCATCTGCTCTCTGAATGAATAGCGGCCAGAAAATAAGAATCGAAAATAGTACAACTATTCCAATAATATATTTCTTCATCTTCCATTTCTCCTTTAATATTCAATCGTCTTTGGCATAAGTTTATCCAATGGTAAAAATTGCATAGTATTTCCACCTTCAACCATAATAATCTTAGCTTTAGGCCAAAATTCTTCAGCAGCATCAATGAATAGAGTTGTCTTAAGTAGTTTTGGATCTTTTTGGTATGCTGGAACTAGTTCCATTATACGATTATATTCTCCTTCAACTACACTGACGCGCCTGGCTTTATAAGCTTCAGCATCATTAATGATTTTCTGAGCTTCACCATTAGCCGCAGCACCACGTTCATTATAATATTTTTGAGCTTCAAGAATCTTTCTTTCTTTTTCCGCTCTTGCACTATTTACATCATTGAAAGCCTTTTTAACAATTTCAGGTGGTGCTACATCTTGTAATTGAACAACTACAATTCTAACACCAGAATTTAGTAAATTCAATCTTTTCTGAATAAGTTCTCTAGATTCAGTCTGAATTTTTTCTTTACCTGTTGTTAAAACATCATCGAGAGTAGAATTTGCAATTATCTGGCGAAAACTGGCTTCAGCGATATCACGAATAGCTTTTTCTTGCATTTCATCTTTCTTAGGTAGCATTAAAATAAAATTAACTGGATCACTGATTTGAAATTGCAATACCCAATCGATTTCTACAATTTTTCCATCAGCTGTAATCATCAGTTCTTCTACACCAACAACCTGATATTTAGCTGGAGGTCCAGAATCAATCGTACGATAACCAAATTCATATCTCTGGATCTTTTCTGTCATAACCTTATCAACTTCATCGATGAATGGAATCTTAAAATGCAATCCTTGTTCTGTAGTATTAATTACTTTACCCATTCTAAAAACAACAGCTTTATATCCAGGGGATACGACATAATAAGAACTCAATCCAATTGCTAGCAAAATAAATACTGGAATCAAAACTAGCAATTTCTTGCTAAAAATCCACGAGTATCTTTCTGATCTACTGTTTGAAACACCCCTATTCGCGTTTCGGTTTCTCACCCAGTTTAAAATTTCATTTTTAAACATGATGAATATAAATGCCGCTAAAAACATACTGAAAATAATTACAAAACTAGTCATTTACCCATCCTCCTTTAATGTAATTGCTAGTAACTAAATTTCGTAAAATATACAATTTCTACAATTTGCAATATTTTTGTTTCGCCATTCTTCTACACGAGGGTTATACCATACCTCTTTTAAGAAATCTCCACAATTAACAACATCAATTCCAGTTTCCCAACCCTCAGCTCCTTCACCAAAAGAACATGGATACATCTCACCTCGTACATTGATATAAATGCTAAAACATGCGGATTCACAAGGTTCAGCTAGCATGGAATACATTGAATATTGTGGAGAATCTTTAACAGCTTCTAGAAATTTGTTTGCTCCACAAGAATCAAACCCAATCTTAATATCGTTGTGTATGGCTAACTTGATAAGTTTTTTATATTTAAGCATATCTGTCAATTGTTTCATGGTATTACGAGAACCTTTTGGTTTCAGAAGAAGAAAAACAATAGCATTTAACCTTTCTAACCTAGGATCAGACATCCTCTTCATGACAAGATCCATGCAATCGTCGATTGTGTCATCCGAAAGGATTTTATGAATATTGACTCGAGACATTCCGAGATCTGTAAACTTCTTTACCGCATTAAAACATAGATCATCTCCATAATGAGATATCGCAACGGCTCCGCACAATTCAGCAATATGTTGTGCATAAGATTTCTCTTCAAAAAGATTATCTAGCCGAACACCATTAACAGTAATGTTAGGCACCACTGAATTCGAACGGCAGGATCTAAACATAGCAATAAGATCGCGATTAGCATCAATATCACCTATTCCGAATGCAATTTGAGTTAGATTTTTTGTTTCATTTAATTTAGAAAGAATAATATTGAATGTTTCAAGTGACATGTTTTCTCCCTGCCCAGTATTAGATTTATAACACCACTGGCAGGGAGTTCCATTTGGACCATTACAAATGGTAGACACTTCAATATCAGCAATTTCTGGTCCGATTGGAGAAAAGTCTGGATCATGATCTTTGGTATATCCCCATCTTAGGAACATACCATTATCATAAAAATCATAATTATATCCAGGCATTCTTGTTTGTTTAACTAGTTTCATAATTATTTCCACATCGCTTTCAGTTTAGTCCAAAACATCTGTAGGATTTTTATCTAATTCAGTTTCAATAATATCATTGATCTGATTTAGCCTCAACCGATGCTGCCACATTTCTTTGCATTTAGGACAATCTGTTCGGGGAGCTTTGGCAGCATGATAAGCCGGATGATCTCTACACCAATCATCAACTAAGTATTGCAGATGAATCATTTTGATCAGATTTAATGTATGGATATCTAATTGACTAGTCATAATTAATCACCACGAATTTCCTTTCGAGCATCTCGTCTTTCATGGACATTGGCCAATCTCTTGGATAGCCTACGACCACGACGACCGTCATATTTCCAACTTGTAATCTTAGATTTCTTTCTCATCGCCATCATTGCTACCTCCAATCGATTGACTACTGGCATATTATAACATAAATTTAGGATTTTGTAATTAAATTGATATTAATTGACAAATGTACCAAGCCGCGTTATATGTTGATATAGTGCAGTGAATTTACTATTTATTTCACCTGTAAAATGATAATGGCCAAAATACCAATGATCAAAGGTAATCTTAGAGAACACATATTCCAAAAATTTGCTCACATAGTCATTTGTCTTTTCTTCTCCAAATATTGGCTTGAACATATAATTGTCAATCATATATTCTAATATTGACAACGGAGCAGCATGAGTAAGAACATAATCCACATGGAAGTTATGCTGCTCCAGGGTCATCAGAGCATGCTTCTCTTCAGTCTTAGATGGATATTCCTCTTTCCACCAAGAGATTCCGGGTATACGATATTTCTTATCAATTGACAAACCTCCGCCAAAGGTGAAGAATTTCTTTCCATCAATCATATAGACATTTCCCCTCATCAAATGATACAGATGATCATTGATTTTATGAGCCTTTCCACCCATAAAGTCAACAACTGGATATGAATACAATAATGGAAAATTCTCGTGATTTCCGTCAATAAATAGAGTTGTGTACTGCTGTTTATCAAAGAATTTAAGATTTTCGATTTCTTCTTTGGACGGCGGATTTTTCCAGAAGCAGCCAAAGTCACCAAGTTGGATGACATAATCATTCTCAGTCATCATATGACTTTGTGGAAAATACGGCGGTGTAAATATAGTTATGTCACCATGGATATCACCGGTTAAGTAGATCATGATTATCACCTCAATTTTATGTTATTATATCATAATCATAAGAAATTGTAAATGGCCAAAAAAATAGACCAGAGATAATCTGGTCTATTGTTAACTAGCTATTTAGTTTAAAATAATGCTGTTCCGCATCGATCACAATAATTTTGCTTTGAACTGCAATGCTTTCCACATGTCTCACAAACTAGTTTATCATTGACAGTTTACAATTACAGAGGAGAGTGTGGGACTCGAACCCACGTAGGCTTTTACACCCGCCTCGGTTTAGCAAACCGGCCTATTACCACTCTAGCAACTCTCCGTCTCAATTTCGTTTTATCAATTTTTCATTCGGTACCAATATTACTCGGTTATGATCCCAATCGATACCAATATTGGCTTTTAAAACTCCAACAGCTGGTGTCATACCAGCACGATACTCATCAATTTCAATGACAACATTGACATCTCTCGGCCTCTTAACATGATTCAGAACAAACAACAAATCTTCTACTGTCATAGGATTACAACTCCAGCTGATTTCATTTCTTCAAATGCTTCTCTAGTTGTTTCTGGATTAACACCCTTACATAAATCTGATATTACGAATACGTTAAATCCTGCATTTTTAAGATCGATTGCGGTGTTTTTTACACAATAATCTGTAGCTAAACCAAATACATACATATCTTGAATATGATTCAATTTGGTTAGTTGCATTAATCTTTCTTCAGCTAATTTAGAATATGTAACATTATTATTGAATGGTGAATACTCCTCCTGATCTGATTCAAATCCCTTTTTAAGTTCAATATAATCATTTGAGATTTTTGGCAGAAAATCATTAATAAATTCTTTTGAAAATGCAAATTCGGCTCCATTAGTATTTTCAACACAATGTGCAGGCCAAAGTCCACCGTTTTCTTTAAAACTACAATGATTAGCTGGATGCATATCACGAGTAAAAACAAATTTTGTTCCGGAAGTTTTATAATATGTATTAACAATAAATACTTCTATTGGTAAAATTATATCTTTAGCATTTGGAACTGCTAATAAACCATCAACAAAATCATTTTGTACATCAACAACAACAATAGCTGTTTTAGTATCATTAAATTTAATATTTTTAATTATGTTGGGCATTTTAGAAAAATCAATTTCTTTTTCAATCATTTCTACCATCTCCAATCGTAGATTTAAAATGTCAGAGGAGAGTGTGGGGATCGAACCCACGTAGGCTTTTACACCTGCCTCAGTATTCCAAACTGGCCTATTACCACTCTAGCAACTCTCCGTATTATCCTATAAAAATTGATTGACAAAATTTCTTAATGTTTTTAAATCATGATTGAAGCCACTATAACTACCAAACTTAGTTAAATTTTGATTTTTTATACCATATTTATCATCTAAATATTCAATCAAATCAAAATTATCTAACAACGTTGTAGCTATTAGATAATGCTGGTAAATTTCCATATTCCATCCAATATTATCTTTATTTAGGTTATCAATTTCACTCTGCATTATTTTAGCGTATTCTTCTGATTCTAGATTAAATCTCTTTTCAAGATTATCAAAGTATTCATCCGATTCTGGAGAACCAAGATCAAAATCAACGCTTACTCTTAGTTTATTAAAACCTAGGCTACTCAATGATACAACGAAACTACTTGAACTGCTATTTGATACAAAACCGTTTCGTATTTTCATTCAAATTCTCCAGTTTATGTGAATATATTATAGAAATCAACTAATTCTGCAAAAGCCAATATTGTAAATGAATGCCCAACTTCAAAACATTTCGATGAACTACAACGGATTAAACCATTCTTAACCTCTAGATTAATTTTTCCACAAATCGGACATGTCATTCTGCTAACCAACAATTCAATCGCAAGTTTAGTTGGAAAAGCACCATTTTTAGCCATTTCAAAATTCTCAAATTCTTTCATTTTAGATACTGCGCAAATGTGTCTAAAATTCTTAGGGAGATTGAATTGATATACTGGTGCATTTTCAATTTCAATGACACCAATTTGATCACCATTAGATAAAGACATAAATACGTCAACTATGATTCGATCATTGAAGAAGGAGTATCTATGCTTGCTAATTGAGCATTCTTTATAGTTCTTATCTAATTGATAATCTTTAAGAATCTTAAGATAGCTAGATTTACTAGGTAATTTAACTTCTTGCTCGTTTCTAATAATAGCATTATCTTCAGTATATATACAACCGTCTTTTCTTGTCAAATAATATGAATCACAATCTTGATCGGCAAATTTTATATATGGTGTATATACATGGCGCAATCGATAGATTTCGTCATCATTATAAAAGTATGTCTGAGTTATGCATTTCAATGTTCTAGATTTAGTCAACAGTTCAGCTGTTGATTCGGGTATGACGCACAAATACTTATATTCCTTTTCTATCATATCCATAACACCTCAAATCAGTTTTCTAAGAATATTATTTTCTAGTTTAATATAGTCTTCAAAAGTGTAACTACATTCATTAGTTCTTACTACTTGATTATCTACATCAACATATAGGATATCATGTTCATTATCTGTTATATAACCTGATATTCCATATCCTGTAGTACCATTGATATCATTTTTAACCATTTCGCAAAATATAACACGAGTCAAATAAGGACCATCTTTCCAACGATCATCTTTGGAACGAATTAGAGCATTCTTCAATTTGACCGCCAATTCAGATCCATCCCAATGCGTATAGAGATATACTTTGGTAGCTTCTCCGCCATCAGTTTCAGTTACACAAATGTTAGCCCGATCACCCATTAATTATACCTCCGTTAAATCTTAAATATCGTTGTCCAATAAAATTATACCATATACTTTAGGAATTGTAAATGGCTAAACTTTTATAACCAAATATGGATGATAAGAAACAATATTCCAATTTGAAACAGCCATATTGCAGTTGAAATATATTTAGTTGATCTACTTTCTGGAAGGCATTTTCCGATAAATTCATGTGTAAGGGTATTTAAATATTTCAACATAAATATGACGGAAGCAAAAATAAACGTAATTGTCAAATTTAATATAATTATATCAAAAGTCAATCGATTACACCATCCTCAACTAAACTAGCAAACAAAATGACCATTGCACCAAGTTGTTCCAATTCTGACAATAGTCTCTCTTTGCTGCCATTCTTTTTTACTTCATCCCAAGCTTCTTCAAACTCTTCGCGAATGACACTTATTGCTTCATGTCGTGATATGAAATTTCTGCCATATAATCTATTGCTAAAAACTGCGCTATTGCACATTCCGTTTGCTACTAATTGCAATCTTTCTGCCAAGGCAATATCATAATTATCAACCATTATACATTTTCACCTTCTTCTACTCACTTTTTCTGAGATCTATCAATATATATAATATTATGGAAATAATGATAAATGTAAATGGAAGTATATAATCAAAAAGTAATTTTATCTTAAAATATAATTCCAATCAAATCACCTCAAATAAAATTCCAATAGTGTTTATTGATAAAATCTCCAATTTCAGGATCAATAGATTTATTAGTTTCTACAAGTGTAGTTATTACTCTGTTTAAATATTCATTAAATTTATCATCAAATGGTGTTTGATTTACAGATAATTGTGATCTTATAAATTTACTATCATTTATAACTTTTTCTGTTAAATAACCATTTCTACGCAATTTATTTATTGATCGATATAATCTAAGATCATTATTAATTAAAATAACGATATCTGATCTATGACGTGAACTATTAAATTTATTCTTCATTTTAGCACCATAGAGAATTGAACCATTTGTAAAAAAGTTTTATGCCTTTATTGTATTTTTTATAAAATTTATCTTCATTATCATGCACAGCATAATAGTTTCCATTGACATGCTGCTCAAATGACCAAATCATTTTATCTAAAATCTTCAACCATTCTTCATTTGTCAGACAAGCAGGATTCCCAGGGTTAGCTTCTCTAAAATATTTCAATCTTGGATAAATAAAACAGGCAATCGTGTCTTGCAAACTCCAAAGTTCTCGAGAATCAAATCCATACTTTTCTCGCATTTCTTTCCATTTTTCTTGTCTATCATCATTAATCATATCTGAACAAATATTGTCATTCCAGAAAAAAATATCTTTTCTAGCTCCAGCTTCTTTTTCATAGAAACCCATCTCTTCTTGCGTGCAAAACATTATATGACCGGTCCTTTATAATCTAGATTTACTGATATATTATACTATCCATGAATCGTAATACTTTAGGAAAATTTTAGCAATGTTTTCAGCATCATCGATTCCACGATGATGAGTTCCTATAAGAGGAAGATTCAACATTCTTAAAGCTGCCTCCATTCCAACACCTCGAGAAGGCACAGGATGAGCAATGTGAACTTTATGAAATTGATGCTTTAGACTGATATGATTGTAGATAAAGTTATAATTTAACCCATATCTTGTGCAGTCTTTAATCATCTGCTTCTTATCATAAAAGCCCCATGAACAAAAAACTGCATGATTTCCAGTCCACTCTAGAAATTTCTTAAGAACTGTTGGAAAACTGTCAGCTCGATCGACATCTTGCTGAGTTATCGATGTCAATTTTTTACAAAATGGAGTTAGAATTGGATTAACTTTTGGTTTAATAAAACTATCAAAAGTACCAATTCTCACTTTATCTTCAAATTGAACTGCTCCAATCTCAATAATTTCATTATCGAAACCAGGATGATTCTCATCACATGTAGCTTCTAAATCAAAAACAATAAATCTCATAGCTTATCTAACCTTTCAACAATCTTGTCTAATTTTTTATCATCTAAATCAATATTTTCAATAAATATCAACCAATCAGCAAAGCTGGTCTTAATACTTTGATTCTTCTTCCAATCCTCAATATACTTAACATTGAGCCACTTGTCATACATTCCCAAAAACTTGGCCTTAACACATTGCTTCTTAAATGATTCTAAAACTTTTTCAGAATAGATTTGTTTAGCAGAATATTTCATTATTTCAACACCTTCCAATATTCTGTAGCTAAAGATAATGCAACAAATTCATCAATCAACGCTCTTAACCCTTCTAAAGAATTTTCATATCCATCATATCCAATGCCAATAGCCCAAATATTGTCGAGGGCCGCGGCCATCCGAATATTAATATCAGATTTATCAAGTTTAGATTCTTTGCCAAGGTTATGGAAATCAATTTGTTCGTCAATCAATGAGTTAGCAGAAGAAATATTGTCTTCAGTAATATGCTGCATCAAATCACTCCAATCTAGTACTAATATTATATCATCTTTTAAAAGAAATGTAAATGGCCCAAGATTTTCACTTGGGCCATGAAATTTAACAGCTTACAATTTAACTATTGATTAACTTTAGCTTCAAGAGCTTCAATTTTAGCCATTAGATCTTTAATTAGAGTTTCTTCGTAACTTTCACCAAGCTTAACTGTTAATCTAATACCATACCGATCGACTTGACCTCGATTAGTTGAATAATCTACAAAAGCGTTTAGTGTTGTTTTTCGAGTATCTTTCAGTCTTAGATTTAAACCCAGAATAAATTGCGGATCCTCTAGATCATCCATACGATTTTCTAGATTATCTAGGCGTTGATCTTGTTGAATATTCTTATCATTAATCGGTTCTAGAAGTTCTGCTAGTTGTTCTGGAGTAACAACATCAATATATCACCCACTCAATGATAATCAATGTTTTCAGTTTCGAGTTTATTCTGTTCATATGATTTTACTAGAG
>MWBK01000116.1 GCA_002069025.1 Bacteroidetes bacterium ADurb.Bin302
GGCCGAAAGTTCAGCAGATTTAGTAAGAGAGATAAAATGGTTTATCCTTCTTTTATATTCATCATAAAACGGGCCCAAGCGGAACCATTTAGGTAAAGCACGGTATGAAAATCCTATTGCGGTTTGCATCCAAGAAGGCAACCGACGGTAGACATTTAAAAAAGGGTAGAGTGTGTCTTCCATTATTTACTTATCATCAGAAAGTGAAGTGAGCTATTAAATTACCAAATAAAAATTGGTCATTAAACTATTTTAAAAAATCAATCACCTTTGTATATTCAATGTACTAGAATAAAACACCATAGAAACGGCACATCCTAAATAGATATAAAGCGGAATAGCCGTCGCCGGACTGCTTAGACTGTTATCAAACATTGAACTAACTAGAACAGCCATGAGGTAGACCAATCCAGTATTGCATGCATATTTTGCATTGAAGTGTTCTGCACTATTAAATAATTTTCTAGCCTTAAGCATAAAACAGAAAGTTCCAATAATCGCAAGCGCATAAAGAATAATACCTGACAAACCTGCCCACCCGTAAATGTTTACCCACGCATTGTGTGCACCTCTGACAGTTACCTTTCCATAATTAATAGACTCACCTAGATTCTGTCCAAAGCCCTTACCAAACAGAAAAGTTTCAATTGACTCATTGTTGTCTTCTACTACAGACTTCCACCACATTATTCTGCCGGCACCCGTGTCACCCTTGTATTCAATTCCTTCAGGATCAATTAATGATTTAAACTTAGCGCGTAACATATGCATTGAATACAATTGAACTATCTTATACTCGCTATTTACAAATATTTTTTCTTGATAATCACGAATACTGGGCAAATAAATCACTGTGGGTATTGCAATAATACACAATCCAATCGCGAGTTTAGATAAAACACGAATTCTTCCTTTGGATACAAAAATAATGTAATAGGCCAATGCAACCATGGCGCCGATAAGAGCACCACGATAATGTGTTAGAATTATCGCTATAAATGAAATTCCTATACTGATAAACTCCAACCAAGTTATCTTGGTGCGATCCATCTTTTCTAAGAGTATGATTATCAGAAATACAGCTAAAGGCGGAACTGAACCTTCTGGCATATAAAATATTCCATAATAATCGTCACCAATTTGAAGAAACGAAGACAGGAAAGGTCCTAAAGAAGTATGTATAAGTAACGAAAGCGCTATTAAAAAATGATATTTAGATAACACCTCTATAATTTTTTTAAATATAGTTACACCGCGAACCCCAGCAAAAAGGCATAAAAAGATAATGTAATATGCCGTTGCAAAATCACGAAAAATATATGTTAATTCATGTTTGCCTAAAATAACATCTTTTGCAAAAAGAAAGCTAAAACCGATGATGACAAACATTATTAGTTTTTGGAACCAATTAATTCTTTTTTTAAAAAAATCATCGAAGAAGTATATGAATGAAATAAAGATAAGTATTTCACCAATATAGATAGGCATACCAGGCAGATGAAGACCAGCAAAACCCCTACCAAAGAAAATATAGCCAAAGCATATAATGTAGGCAACGATTACAGGGAACCATATCTTACCTTTCTTAATTGAGTCGTTTGTTGTTGAATAATATTCTTCTGTTTTCATGGCATGGTTATTTAATTTTACAAAGTAATGATTTTAGCAGAATAAATCAATCAACATTCTTAACATGCTTGATCATAGCAATCCAGTATAGACCTATTGTAAAGCCATGAGAAAGCAATAAAGATATCGCCGCGCCGAATCCACCATAAAGGGGTATCAGAACATAACACAAAATAATGCTCAGTAATCCACCTATAATTACACTTATAAAATAAAATCTTTCCATGTATACTGATACTACATATTGTGATGCAACAAGCCCAAGCGAAAATACCATGATATAAATGCCGTGCACGCGCAGGATAGAAGAAGCGGATGCATATTCATGACTGAAGATGGTAGTTATAATCAAATCGGGAAATAATATTGCAGGAACAAATACAGTTGAAGCACTTGCTGCCATTATACAAGAATATTTTATAAGAAATTTTTTTCTTTGAGTTCCGTTAATTTCCGGACGGGTAATTCGCGCTATTCCTGGATTACCAATACGGCTTACTTGACTTACAAGTAAAATCGCACCAAGCACAATCTGCCAGGGGGCAGCATAAATTCCGAGTTCAACTAGGCCTGCGTAGTGCTTCAGAATGATCTGATTAAGAGTACCAAATGATAAGGTGAATACTGCCGTTAATGCAATCCAAGAGTCTTTTTTCAGCATTTCTTTTATAGTTACGGCCAGATAGTATGCCTTAGTTTCTCTAAAATCTATTTTTTGAATTGCCCACCTTTGTTGTAGAAATAGATATACGCCTTCCGTAATAAGCAAAATTGTCACCACAATATTAAGATTCAAACAATCTGTAGCAAAAAAAACGATTATCCATATTAGCAAAAAGTATAATGCCTTTTGAGTCATATAATAAATCGAATGGCGAACCATTTGATTCCAAACATCATATAAAGGCTGAAGATTAAGCGCTTTTAATGCATAAGCTAAAACAACACAAATTAATACCCATCTGATACTATTAGTCTGAAAAATAATATTCAAAAGCAATAAGACTGTTACAACAACTACAAGTAACAGACAACGCATAATCAGGCTAGACATAACCAGCACAGCCTGGCGGTCAGGATAATGAATCAGCTCACGTACTAGAGTACGGTACGTACCGTAACCAATAATGACCTCAGCATACATACCCACTGCAATACAATATGCCAGCAGACCAAATTGCGCGCTGCCAATAACATTAGCAATCTTAATTTGCGTAATAAAAAATAATGCAGCAGCAAGAAAATTAAAGATAACCAAGGCAGAAAGATTTTGTAGATTTTTTTTGTGTGGTTGAAATAAATTGCGAAACCAAAACATGATTGATTTGAAAGTTATTTTAGAAATATGATTTACCATTTTTCGATAACTTTGATTTCTGCCAAAGAAATAAAATTTGCAAAGCAAAGATTGGCGAATTAACTATTAGATAATTGTCTGCGTTTTACTGAGTACCACTTTAGAATACTAGATGTTCTAGGCACTTTAGAAGCATTGGACGCTTTAGCAAACCTATAAAAAGTTAGATTCCTC
>MWBK01000117.1 GCA_002069025.1 Bacteroidetes bacterium ADurb.Bin302
TTTATTAAACTGTATACGAGCCATTATTTCTATAGTACGTAATCTATCTTTATATAAATTATTCTTGTTTAATTTATCAATATTGAGTGATGCATCTGAATTGCCTTCCCAACGACGGCAAAGATACAATGAATTATATATTCTTCCTATTTTATACTCTCGACTGATTCTCAAGCCCATAGCATAATCTTCACCATAACTGGTATTTGGTAATTGTATGGAACGCAACAAGGGTGTATAAAATGCACGAGGTGCACCTAATCCATTGATACGCAAAGCATTATTATGTCCATTCTCATTAGTCCATTCTTTGTGATCAATCAAACCGGGAGGCAAGATCTTCATATCAAAACCAGTAATAGTATATGAGCCGATCAACATTGCACAATTTTGAGCATAAAATCCATCAATAATTGTTTGCAAAGTATGTTGGTCTTGATATACATCATCGCTATCGAGTTGAATGGCAAACTTACCGCATTTTGCATTATTAATTCCACAATTCCAGCATCCACCAATACCTAAATCCAAACGCTCGGGTACTATATGCACTACTCTATTATCAGATTTTGCAAATCTCTCTATTATTTCGGAAGTTCCATCCGTGGAATGATTGTCAATAATCAATAAATTAAACGGGAAATTTGTGGCTTGACTCAGGACTGATTCAATTGCATCTGCTATTGTTTTAGCTCTGTTTTTAACAGGTATAATAACTGATGCCTGATTTTCGAATTGTGCATCATCAAAAGAAATCTTCTTAAAATCGGCTGTCAGATATGCTCCTATTGATTTAAGATAGTTAGTACATGCTGATTCCATCTCAATTTGCACAGCTCTATTTTTGGGATCTACATAATTAAATTGCTTTTCTTCACTACTAATTTTATCTTCTTCAAATTCGGTGTACAAGAATTCGTTTAAATGAATAATCGGGAATTTTTTAGCTGTTTGCAGACGTAAATCGTATAGTGCTGCATATAGATAATCTGTAGCAATGCTTGTTTTTAAGGCATCTGCCGAGAATAAAATTACAGGACCGAAATCAAAATCATCTCGTACACTGCCTAATTGATAGTCGATTGTTGGTACGGCTTCTTTTTGGTCTCCTTTTACATGATAATAATCGGAATACAACATACCTGCTCCTGTTGATGATGCTACATCAATCATTCTTTTTATAGCATTCTGACCTAAATCAAGAGCAGTTTTTTTTGTATATACTATGGCATATCCATCAGGAGTATGTGTACGTATATAATCAATTGCATCATGATTTGTTGGAGGTGATGGTAAAACATAAGTTTTATCAACTCCTTCTATATTAAGATTATCTAATAAAGAGAAAAAACGTGCTTTCATATATTATTAATAATTCAAAAATAAACGCATAACTTCTGTACGTTGTGAATCGGATGTTAAAGCTTCAATGGGGAATCCGGCAGCAACCACTTTATAGTTACGATTAAATCCTAAGGCTGCTGAAACTTTATTTTCTTCGTAACGAAGCAAGACATCAGCTATTTTATCCATTTGTTGGAGCGCATCAACGTTTTGTAAGAAATATTGACTGGCATTAGCTTGCATTTGAAGTGTATAAATACTTTCATTGTTTGGGGTGATTATTACTCCATTTGTACTTGCCCATGGTGCACGCAATTTATAACGCAATGCTTTTTCTGTGAACAAGCATGATTCTGTGCCTATATATGCACCTGTTATTATGACTTTTTTATTTGCTTTTTTAATATATCGAGTGATGGCCGATTGTAACTTATGGGGGTATAACTCGTAGCCATCAACGGTTCTCTGTTTTCCCATAATAATATCGAGCACATCATAACTTGACAAATTAATATCTCCACTCATAACAGCATCTTTTCCGGATGATACAAATGAATAGCCATTATCATAAATAGCTTTACCGTGAACATAAGCATAATCAAAGGTATTACCGGCTATGATTTGTGTCTCATAATTTGATCTGCTTGCACCAAAACCGGGATAATCATTACTTTGATATTCTATTGATTTATCAAACTCAATCTGATTTCCCGTATATGCTATGTCATACATATATGGAACTCCGAAATCACGATCATAGAGGAATCCGCCTTGCGAACCGCAATCAAAAGATTCCGGACCACCTATACGATCGAAACCATTAATAATCATTACAGTACCTTTAGATTCTGATTTATTGCACACTGACAGTATTTCAGAAGGGAAACTTTCTCCACCTTCGTTTGATGCCGTTACCTTGAAACTATAAATAGTATCGGGCTTGACAGCTAAAGAAATTGAATTTGATTTGACTATCTGTCCATTATCAAAACTACCGTCATTTTTACGAGTATATAATATATATCGAACAGGATATGCAGTTTCTTCCAAACTATCTGACACAGGTTTCCAACTTAAACTAACTGAGTCATTTGCTAATTCAGCTCCAAAAGATCTTACCGGCAATGGTTGAACAACATAACTTTGACCATTATGTTCTGCTAAAAATTTAAGGACTCCTTTATATACTGATCTGGCTAATAAAAATTTAAATTGAGGCTGTAAGCCATACAACATATCTTGATAATTGAGATGCGAAAACAACTCGATTATTACAGATGGTACTGCCGGTACGAGTGTTTCAACATATTTTTGATGCCAAATACCACGAGACGACCAATTTTTACATTTTAATTTTGATACATCGTCAATAATTTGAGTACGTATTCTATCTGCCAAATCATGACCTGCCATTTTTGAATATCCTGAAGGATACACACTATCTGATGTACATACCAATAATGTTCCTACAACGCTATCGGCTCCCATTGTAAATGCATCAGTATGAACAGCTAAAACTGCATCAATAGGAATTTTTAAGCCGGGATATGAGGGATACACATGCGAACCTCCGGCTAAGAAGTTAACCCATTTTGAACGCGAATATATATCATCATAATAATCGCTCTTATAGCCCGGTTTTTGATCATATAAAATACTATCCGGCAAGCCTGCTTGTTGCAAATTATATCTTGCTGCCTCGGCAAATCTTGGATATCCATTTCCGAAATGACTGATACCGCCTCCTATTTTTACTGAATCGACACACAGCGCATCTTTTTTGTCAGCCATAACGAAACTTACACGTAAATCATTATTGAAATATAGGCCATCAATATCTATCCATGTTCCGGCACCCATGTTTGCATTAATCTTATAATTATTTACAATACCGGCATGCTCAATTTTACAAAGTATTTGTCCTGATGCCTTAGTCTCCTTCCCATACCATATTTTAATTCTGTATGTTCCGGCTCTGTTTACTGTTCCGGTAAATTCTGAGCTATCGGAAGATATTGTTGTTTTGCACAAGTACAATTCTTCCATTTGTATGTCACGTTCACGAGGCATAAAAACTTGTGCACCTGAATTTTCTAACATTGGTACTAAAAACGGAATTACAATTGAAGCAGTCAACAAGTCTTCTACTGTACCAAACAAGCGAGGTCTTTGCCACTCCCAGCGATTTTGGGTACGATTAAAGTACAAACCATGACTACCCCACAATGCAATATTTCTGTCGGTTAAGCCTTGTGTTGGAAATAATAATTGAGATTCTTTTTTTACCACAGATCCCCCACTCTTATAGTTGGGCATACGCGATTTATCAATCGGAAGATTCTTTCTCAAAAAATTTGGGACAAACTCTTCAATATATTTGTTTCGAGAAATAATTGACAATTCGTATGATGCATATTCAGAAGGTAATTGAACTCGCAAAGAATCATATACATCCGGGAGCATCTCTTCTCTAAAAATAAGATTAGAAAATTCGTCTTCTAAATATACTGTTAATTTGTCTTTTGAAACAACTGTTTTTGTAACTGAATATTCTTTTTTGTTGGTAACAATGTTAGGTAAATAGCGAAATTTAGTAATAAGCGGTAATGAGGGCTTTGCTGCTAAAAGAATTTCAGCAGCCATAAAAAACAATACCAGTATTGATAAACGTGCGGGTTTCATATATCTCGTAAAAGTACAGCATTTTTTATTCATTTCATAGTGATAAATTCAAAAAAACACCTTAAATTGCATTCTTATTACAAACAATAATGGTGATACAAATATGAAATTAATTGCAGATAGTGGTTCAACCAAGACTTCGTGGGTACTAACAAAAAAGTCTAATATTATTCAACAAATTACAACTGACGGGATCAATCCGTATTATCAAGACGAAAATAAAATATGTGAAACTATCAAAGAGCAATTATTTACTAAAATTGAAAGCATCAATATTGATGAAATATATTTTTATGGCGCAGGATGCGCATCGCCTGAAAAGAATAAAATGATTGCTGATGCCCTTGGACAATTTTTCCCGACATCTATCATTGCTGTTAATTCCGATTTACTTGGTGCAGCTAGAAGTTTATGCGGTAGCAACGCAGGTATTGCTGCTATATTAGGAACAGGATCAAACTCATGTTTCTTTTCGCAAGATGAGATTGTTAAGAATGTTTCGCCTTTAGGTTTTATTTTAGGTGATGAAGGTAGCGGTGCTGTATTGGGTAAAAAACTAATTGGAGATTTTTTAAAAAATCAAATGCCAAAAGACCTAAGCGATTTATTTGCAAGCACTTATAATATTAATGCAATAACTACATTAGACAGAGTCTATAAAAAGCCGTTCCCAAACAGATATTTAGCATCTTTTGTTCCATTTATGTCTGAAAACAAAAGTAATAAATACGTTTACAATTTGATTTATGACAGTTTTACTGAATTTATTGTGAGAAA
Organism: Bacteroidetes bacterium ADurb.Bin302; assembly: GCA_002069025.1. Next base: position 4,804 of record MWBK01000117.1, read on the forward strand.
TATCAAGCAATACGATTACCAAAAATATCCTATACATTTTACCGGTTCTATTGCTTATAACTTCAAAGAGATATTATCAGAAGTAGTTAGTAAACAGAATATGAAACTTGGAAATATAACTCAAAACCCTATTGAAGGTTTAGTAAGGTTTCATAAATAAACAAACTGTTTTACATTTTAATGACCTTGTCGCATTTATCTGCGATTTTTAAACGGTGGGTAACAAATATGACTGTTTTGTCTTTGGCAAAGACTCTCAGGTTTTGAATTATTTTGGATTCTGTAAGTTCATCAACCGCAGAAGTAACCTCATCTAAAAGCAAAATATTCCCACCGCGTAATAATGAACGGGCAAGACCTATACGTTGTGCTTGACCTTCGGATAAACCCTGACCGAATTCTTGCAAACTTGTATCTATACCTTGTGGCAAATCAAACACAAAATCGGCTGCCGCAACTCTTAGCACATCTTCCATTTCTTTGTCGGTAGCATTTTCTTTTGCCATGCGAAGATTATCTCGAATAGTACCTGAGAATAGTGTATTGCCCTGAGGTACATAAATAAAATTACAACGTGTTAAGGCAGAAACAGCTTCTGAACGGCTTCCTTTCTTAAGTAATATTTGACCTTTTTGAGGCTCTAACAAAGCTAGCATCAAACGCATCACAGTAGTCTTTCCACAACCGGTTTCGCCTATTATTGCGGTAAATTCTCCTGCTTCAAAATGTAAATTAAGCGATTTTAAAACGGGTTCTTTATCGTAGGCAAAAGTCACATCTGTAAAATCAATAGATATGCCTTCTCCTAAATTTACAGGATCGCCTTTTTCTTCTGTTGACATATCTTCCAATTCGAGTAAACGCTCAACGGCCGTATAAACATTAATAAAGCCCGGTATAATACCAATTAAGCCGGCAACAGGACCTTGAATCTTATTTACTAATTGTAAAAATGCAGTTAAAGTACCAAAACTAATGGCACTTAATTTTAATTGATATACACCCCATAAAAATGCGACCATATAACCGCCACTAAATCCGAAGGTAAAAACACTACGAAGATTTAATCCAAATTTTGTTCTCTTTAATGTGATAAATTTAAAAAAGTCTTGAATCTCGCCTAATTGATTTAAATTAGGTTCTTGATACTCTAATGTTTTAACCACAACTTGATGTTGTACAGACTCTTGCAACATTGAATTCATATCACTTCCTATCTTTTTAAGTTGCAAAGAATACTTACGCATCTTAAAAACATATAATTTGCTAAACAAAAAGAATATTGGCGATACGCATAAAATAATCAATGCCAACATCTTATCTAAGTAAAACAGAAAAATAAAAGAAGCTATTAATTGTACAAATGTTATTACAAAAGAGGGAAAAGAAGATACTAAGAAACCAACTACTTCTGATGCATCTTGTTTGATTCGAGTAAGTATATCGCCTGTATGAAATTTTTCTTGTTCGTACCATTTGCTGCGCAAAACAGTTGCAAACATTTTATACCGTACGCCATTTGAAACTTCAACACTAAATTTTGCACCATAATAACCAACAAGATATTGAGCTGATATTTGAAATAAACTCAATGCAATAAGAACAAATGCAATAAGCCAGAAATTGCCAATTTGAGCATTCGTAGCTATATCAATTATTGATTTGGTAAGCCAAATGTACAATA
>MWBK01000118.1 GCA_002069025.1 Bacteroidetes bacterium ADurb.Bin302
TAATAATCAGATTCAAAAGAAACATCTGCATCCAGATTCCCGATGAATTCATAATCTAAATTTTTAATCTGCTTGTAACCAACATTAAAAGCATTTACTTTAGAACTGAAATTTCTTTTTTCATCTGAGGTAACACGAATTAGCTTTATTAAATTACAAGTTTTTTCATATTGATAAACTATTTCATTTGTAAGGTCAGTTGAACCATCACTTACTATGATCCACTTCAGGGGTAATATTGTCTGAGAAATTACAGATGTTATTGTTTTTTCAATAAAGGCTTCTTCGTTTCGCGCAGCTGTAATCAGAACATATCTACTTTGTTTATTCATAAATTTCTGCAAGCAAAAACCTAGATAATTATGGTCTTTAAAAAGTATTAAATGAACCCTTTGTCCTGTAAAGTGGTGATAATTTTCAAATACCTGTCTTCCCAAGTATTTTTCTGCGCATAGTTTATAAGCCTCGTAGAATCAATTGAAAATATGTTTCTATCATTAAGTATGCCTACAAAGTCTTGCAAGTCATTTGCTAAGTAACAAGGGCTATTTAACAATGACAACTCCTTCCATCTTTTGCTTACTACAGGCTTACCAAGGATAAAAAATTCATACATTTTAATTGGACTAACTGACTGCACAAGTTTGCTATTATTAAACGGTATGATGCCGCAATCGCAATAATATATATAGTTAGGAATGTCATGGTACTGTTTGGGTCCAAGATAGAAAATATTTTTTATCAATGAAAACTTCTTCATTTTTTCATATTTGTCTACCCCTATTATAACAAAATTGACCTTAGGACATCGTTTTGCTAAATCACTAACCAGCTGAAGATCAAACCATTCTTCAATGGCACCAATATATAATGCGATAGGGTTCTTAATCCTTAGATATTCTTCAGGTATATTATATTGACTTCTTAGGAAATTTGATGAATCAACGCCGTTAGGGCAATAAATGAATTCTTTATCGGGATAATCATTCCTTAACTCGTCTAATAATACCATAGATGTTACAAGGATAATATCTGCAGATTGTAGCATTTCCTCCTGCGCTTTTAGCAGAGTATTGCCAGATTTCTTAAATTCTTTCGTGTTATCAGCTAACCTGAAAACGCAACATTTGTACTTAATAATGTCTTTTAAAAATTTTTGATGGGGTGTTCCTATCCAAAGAATATCAATTGAAGAAAATCCACTTTTTTTAAGTATAGTCGTAACAGGTGGAATAGTAAACCTGTAATAGTTGTCTAAAAACCACTTTTTATCGAATATAGTGTTGTTGTGAAACGGTATAAGCGTAAAAGGTATATAGTACCATAGGTTGTCTTTAGAAATCGTTCCGCCTCTGAAATGATTATGTAGGCGATCTATAATTCGCCTTTTGTTATTGCCTAAGAATATATTAAAAATGGATAGCGGGTTTGTAATAAATGCAGTATCCCAATTATTCTTTGAAAATTGTAAAGCATACTGTCTCTGTCCAAGCATATAATATTCATCGAAATAATGTGAGTCAGCAAAGAGTATTTTTTTCACTGTATTTCCTAAAAGAAATCATTTTGTTTTTGTTAATTCTTTTTGGCCATAAATATTGTATGCAGAATCGATTAAGCCCAAAGTTAGAAAATATTTAACTCCCCCGCCTGCTCCCCCTTCGAATAAATAGGTTATAAAGGAAGTGCCTAAGAAGATTGCGAGCAGTAAGCAAAATTTGTTTAGCAATTGGAATGAACTGGATATCCTATACAAATGAACTATTTTTTTATAATAAGAGATCGCTGCCATAAGCCAGAGGAATAGCGCAGGCATGCCAAAGCTAGCCGCTGTTGAGAGATAAACATTATGTGCACCACCTCTTTGAACATTTGCCAAAGCTCCTTCATCAAATCTATTGCTATTCTCTATGTATTGCTTACCCCAAAGTGGATCGGACGATATTTTTTTTAAAGCGATTGTCCACATTTCTTTCCTGGTATTGCCATCAGAATAACTTGGATTGTCAGGTGAAAACAAACCGAGAGGCCTTTGTAATATAGGAGGCAGACTTACAAGATATTGATTATTTAAACCGAAAAACAATAAGGTTAAAAGCAATAATATATTTGGGATTATTGCAAATACTTTTCTGCCTCTAAAATACAAAAAAAATGACGTTGATAATACAAGTGATATAAACGGGGCTCGTCCTCCCGACAATAAAATACTTGCGATGGATATACATACCAGAGACAAAAAGAGCTTAATAGAATGCTGCTGAAAAAAAATCAATCCAATGAGGTAAAGCCAATATCCTGCAACACCTAATATTCCTACTCTGGTTACCGTTTCTTGTCCCGTATTTATATAGTGCAAACGAGTACTATACGATTCAGAAGTGGCCATTGTCTCCCACCCCAAACCAATTCTAAGCATACTAATGACAATCACCAGCAAGAACATCCCCAGCAGTAAAAATATTGGCCCTCTTATTTGCTCTTCTCTGATCAAAATAAAAGGTGTGATAAAATATATAATTCCAGAAAGAAGCAAATCATAAAATATTCTATACCCACCCTTAGGTACAGTAAGATTAACTATATCGCCTGCTATCTCTGGTAAT
>MWBK01000119.1 GCA_002069025.1 Bacteroidetes bacterium ADurb.Bin302
TACTATACCAGTTTGTTGAAAAATAAACAGGATAATTATTTAAGATACAGGGATTTGAGTATTATTGGAACGGTCGGTCTATATCTTTTAAGTATAGTAGATGCGTATGTTGATGCTCATTTATATGATTTTGATGTTAGTCCAGATTTATCTTTAAAAATAGTACCTAAAGCCATTCCATTGAAACATATCAATCATTTTAGTGATGTTTCTTTTGGACTTAGTTGTCAATTTTCTTTTTGATAATTAAGAGGTAGTAGAAAGAATGTTTATAAATAAAATTATATCCAGTTTGTTCGTTATATGGTTGGTGTTTGTTACACCAAGCTATGCCTCTTCTATTTATCCATCGCAGAGCTCTCCGTTACTTGTTTCTGAGTATGAATCATCTATGCAAACGTTCGATACAGCAATAGAAGAGATGTGTGTTGCATGGCGTATGCGAATTAAAACAAAAGAAACATGTGATAGTGCATTCCGTTACGCTCCATTACCTTATTCGCCTGATTCAATTCGTATTAAACGGATTGCAATGATGCCCACAATTTTGGAAATGACGTATAATGATGTAGTAGGTCGTTATATCAATTTATATTGCGACAGAAACAGAGAAATATCTTATATGCTTGCACTTAGTCAGCATTATTTCCCAATTTTTGAAACTATTTTTGAGCAGTACAATCTTCCCAATGAACTAAAGTATTTGTCTATAGTAGAATCAGCACTGAATCCTAGAGCTACTTCGCGTATGGGAGCCGCAGGGTTATGGCAATTTATGCCAACTACAGGTAAGTTATATAACTTAGAAATGAATAGTATATATGATGAGCGAAGAGACCCTATCAAATCAACTCATGCAGCTGCCCAGCATTTTAGAGATTTATATGAAATATTTCAGGATTGGAATTTAGTGATAGCCGCCTATAATTGTGGAACTGGAAATGTTAACAAAGCTATCAGAAGATCGGGTGGAAAAAAAGATTATTGGGAGATTTATCCATATTTACCTATTGAAACACGTAATTATGTGCCTGCATTTATTGCAGTGAATTATATGATGTATTATGCAGATAGCTATCATATTTGTCCAGCTAGCATTGATATTCCATTGGTAACAGATACTCTTCATGTTACAAAAAGGATAGATTTGTTACATGTTTCTCAGGTGTTGGATATACCGATTGAGCAAATACGTTTACTTAATCCCTGTTATAAAAATGATATAATTCCTGATTCAGAAAAACCTTTCATTTTACGACTTCCTTCTCATTTAGCGTATTTATTTATAGAAAAGCAAGACTCTTTATATATGTCGCAACGTGATGTGACTAAACAACCAATTTCTCTATCAACATCAGCTACTCCTCACGCATGTTCATCTGTACACATTGTACGTTCTGGAGAAAATTTGTCAATTATTGCCAAACGTTATGGTATAACCGTCCGTCAATTAATGAACTGGAATAATTTAACTTCACCATTAGTTCGTGTAGGGCAACGTTTACATCTCAATTCGTCTAAAGATATATCTGTCTATGTGGTAAAAAAAGGAGATAGCCTATGGACTATTGCCAAAAATACAAGTGTCTCGGTAGAGAAGATAAAACAAGCTAATAGAAATAAAAATTTGCGTATTTTGCAACCAGGTCAGCAACTGACTATTCCAAAAAATTAAAGGAACCAATTGTATAGTTTGATTCCTTTGTATTGTTTTAGTTATGGAGGGCTATTTTGACGATATGATATTATGTCCCATTCTTTCTTGTTTCGTTTTCATATAGGTTTCATTGTATTTATTAATACCCACCACAATTTGAATATTTTCCACAATCTCTAATCCGTAAGATTCTAATCCAATTCTTTTTACAGGATTATTCGTAAGAAGTTTCATTTTTCTCACACCTATTTCTCTTAGGATACTAGCACCTACACCATAATCTCTTTCGTCAGCTTTAAAGCCAAGATGTAAATTAGCATCTACAGTATCCATCCCCTTGTCTTGTAGGGCATACGCTTTAATCTTGTTCATTAAACCAATACCTCTTCCTTCTTGATAAAGATATACGATTGCACCTTTTCCTTCTTTTTCAATCATTTTCATACTATGATGTAGCTGTTCACCACATTCGCAACGCAATGAGCCAAAAATATCTCCCGTAGCACACGATGAGTGAACACGTACTAAAATAGGCTCATCGTCTTTCCATTCTCCTTTGGTTAATGCAATGTGCTCTAATCCATTTGATTTTTGGCGAAACGGAGTTAGTTTAAACATTCCATATTGAGTAGGCATATGTACAGTTACACCCTTTTCAACAATTGATTCTTGTTTAATTTTATAGGCGATTAAATCCTTAATTGTAATTATTTTTATACTAAATTTCTCTGCTACTTTTTGCAAATCTGGCATACGTGCCATTGTGCCATCTTCGTTCATTATTTCGATTAGAGCTGCAGCAGGATACAAGCCTGCCAAACGAGCTAAATCAATAGATGCTTCGGTGTGTCCAGCACGTCTGAGTACGCCTTTGGTTTTTGCGTATAGCGGACTAATATGTCCAGGTTTGCCAAATGTATTTGGAGTAGAAGTAGGATCGGCAAGAGCCTTGATTGTAGCGGCTCTGTCAGCAGCAGACACTCCCGTCGAACAACCTTCAATTTTGTCTATGGTAACGGTAAAAGGAGTTCCAAGTATTGAGGTATTGTTTGAAACTTGCTTTTCTAATTCAAGCTCGGCACAACGTTCTTCTGTGATAGGAGCACACAACACACCACGACCATTAATCAACATAAAATTTACAGCTTCTGGTGTAATTTTTTCGGCAGCTATAATGAAGTCTCCTTCATTTTCTCTGTCTTCATCGTCTACTACAATTAGGAATTTACCTTCTTTGAAATCTTCTATTGCTTCTTCAATAGAATTTAATTTAAACGTAGTCATATTTTTTTAGTTAAATATTTTTCTTTTTTTTCTTGACTAATGCAATTAGAGCGTTTATCCATTTTTTTGGATTAAATAGTTTGCCTTCGGTGGTAAGAATAACAGCGTCAGTAACAGCTTTATAGGTTAAGAACATACCCAATGGGAGCAATACCAATGCACTAAACCACATTCCCATACCTACTTCCCATATACCTTCACGAGCCATTTTGTATCCAGTATTATCAATTATGTAATATACAATGAATAGCACAATTGAAATAACGATAGGCAAACCCATTCCTCCTTTGCGGATGATGGCTCCTAATGGTGCTCCTATAAAAAAGAATATGATACATGCAAAAGAAAGTGTAAACTTTTTATACCATTCAATGGAGTGTTTACGAGCGTCAAATAGAAGAGCATTTATAATGGATTGATTGTATATTAAATCATTTTTTATAGTGTATGCTCGATTAATAGAAGATAGCATAACTTGTTCTTGCAAACCATTTTCTGTATTAAGGAGAATGTCTTGAAAATTATATCCTTTAGCATCTATGGTTGAGTCTAAAATTGCAAAAGCCGAGGAAGATCCTGTGTATGAGTTATAGTACTTATTTCGCAAAAAATCTTCCCGATATTTATTTTTTTCTTCGTCTATTTTTGTGGAAATGGAGTCGATAGAGTGTTGTAGTTGCGATGCATTTTTGCTTACATATTGACCTTCAAGTAATTCTGTTCCAAGCAAATTGAAGTTTGCATCAAAATCAATGATAATTTCTTTTTGTTCAAATAATTCTCTGCGATATGGGACAACAGCATTTCTAGTTTTTGCGTTATTTGGTAATGTTTCAAAGGTTTCCCCTTTGTACAAAGAAATAAGAAGATTTGTTTTGTCAACACTAAAACTCATTTT
>MWBK01000120.1 GCA_002069025.1 Bacteroidetes bacterium ADurb.Bin302
TAGATGTTATACTTCATGCCGATTATCTTATAGATATGGGAAATGAAGGAGGTAGAAATGGTGGAAATGTTGTTTGTGTAGGAACACCGGAATCTATTGCTTCAAGAGGTATCGGACATACAGCAAAATTTTTAAAATGACAGAGAAGATTTCTGCATATTACTCAAAAGCTGCCTCATATTGTTCTATAGCAGAACGATGTGAACAAGAAATAATCGAAAAAATGGCAAAATGGGGAACTCCCGAAGATGAGCAACAGGCTATAATAAACAAATTAATTGAAGACGATTTTTTAAATGAAAGACGTTACGCAACAGCATTTGCACGAGACAAATTTCGTTTCAATCAATGGGGCCGCATAAAGATTTCATATGCACTAAAATTAAAAGGAATAAGCAGCGACAATATTCGAGAAGGCTTATCAGCCATCGATGAAAATACATATCGCCAAACAATTAAAAAATTGACTGTCGCAAAGCAAAAAAGCATCAAAGATGCATCACCGTCAGTTGTATATGTAAAGACTCTTAAATACCTTATCAGTAAGGGTTTTGAGTCAGATATTATTTCACGAATTTTAAAATCAACCGAAAGCTGAACTATATGAAAAGAACTATTATTATATCTGTTATATTGTATCTATTTACGACCTGTACTTATGCCGTATCTTCTGCAATAATATACGGAAATGACCCCGAATATGCCGGTGATAGTTTAATTTTATATACTGAGAGAGATGGGCTTACTCATCATCAGATTGAAATAGGTAATTGCTTAGTTGCTCAAGATGGTTCTTTCAGCATAAATGCTAAAATTGATTCAACGGAAAAATGTTATATTAATTTGGGCGCAGTAATTGTTAGCATCTTTATAGAGCCCGGATCATCATATTCGATAAACCTACCGGATAAGAAACCTCTTACAAAAGCCAACAAACTAAATCCATACTTTAAAGCTCAAGAGATATTACTGAGTATAAACAATCCGAAACCGGATGATATAAATCTGCAAATTGCCGCATTTGAAGACGACATGGACAAAGAATGGGCAGCTCTTGTATTTGGCGAAATAAATAAACAAAACATCGAAGAAGCTTGTATCCGAATGGAAAATAAATACAATTCGGATAATGATTTCTTTAGAATATATAGATTCTCAAATTATGCATTAATTGCTAACTTATACGAACCCACATCTCCGGATCTTGCAATAAAAACATATTTTTTAGATGAGCCTATACATTATAATAATCCTGCATATTGGGAAGCGTTTTATGTACTGTTTGAAAAATTCATTGAGCCTGAGCGACTATATGCTAACAAGCCATTATATGAGTTGGTTGTAATGCAAAAGGTTATGAATAAAGAGTTACCTATAAAGCAACTAGACAAGGTAAGATCTGAACATAATACAATCATTGCAAACGAAATTAAAACTCAACTAAATTTCTTAGGAGTAGGCACTTTATTAAATATTCAAAAGCTTGTTAATATAAATGGGGATACTCTGCAATGGAAAGATTTCGACTGCCCGCTAGTTTATATAGTTTTTGCCAATTCTTCTATTAAAGAGTCGAAAGCCGATATTGCTTTTGCAAAAAAGATCCAAAGTAAGTGGAAAAACAAATGTGCAATGATATTTATTTTCGACAAAGAGCCACGCGAAAAAACTTTAAAAACAGCTCAGAAAAACGAGTTGAACTTTTTTACATTCAGCACGCAAGACAACCCCGAAATAATAACTACATTTGCAATTAGGAATATCCCTAATTATATATTAATAGATTACGAGGGACGTATTATTCAAAATCCGGCTAAAAAACCAACGCAATTTACACCATGAAAATTAAGCAACACATACCCAACACTATAACTTGTTTGAATCTATTTTCAGGATGCATCGCAGTAGCATTGGCTTTTCAAGGCAATCTACTTGTATCTGCTTTATTTATTTTTGCATCAGCTATTTTCGATTTCTTTGATGGCTTTGCAGCTCGTAAATTACAAGCTTTTTCTATAATAGGCAAAGACCTTGATTCCTTGGCAGACTTAATTAGTTTTGGATTAGCACCGGCAACAATGGTATCTTCTTTATTAAAAGAATATCAGTATCCGGAATACATGTTTGATTATGCATTCATCTTTCCATACATAGCATACTTAATTGCTGTTTTTTCGGCCTTGAGATTGGCTAAATTTAATAATGATGAAAGACAAGGTCATACATTTATTGGCCTACCTACCCCGGCAAATGCGCTATTTATTGCAGGATTTGCGAATGCTCCTTCTGCATCATTCTTATGGCAACCACTTACAAACTTTGCTGATATGTGGACAAATCAGGCATCAGGCTTATTCGTATTACTGGGATTAATTGCTATCTCTTCATTCCTTTTGGTGTCACCAATTCCAATGTTTTCGCTCAAACAAACAGGAAAATTACAATATGTCTTTTTAACAATTTCTGTAATACTTATAGGAACCTGCGGTTTCTTGGGGATGTTTATGTCTATCTCGGTATATATATTATTTTCAATATTTAAGATAATAGCTACGAGCAAAACAATAAAGTGATGAAAAAAGTTTTATCATGGATTCTGCTACTTCCGGTATATTTTTATAGGGCATTAATTTCGCCACTAACCCCGGCATCTTGCAGGTATACTCCGACTTGCTCTGAATACATGATACAGGCAATAAAAAAACATGGACCGATAAAGGGATTATTTCTTGGACTAAAACGCCTATCAAAATGCCACCCATGGGGAGGTAGCGGCTACGACCCCGTACCGTAAGTTTTACTTCACTTCTCTGGTTTCACAATATTGTTCAACAACATTTACCACATAATCACCAACCTTCTCGCACTCAGATATTAGATCCATATATGTAACACTAATAGGATATGGATACTTGCGTTGATTTACATCTGTAGCATTTTGCATCTTATATTTGCTACGCATATCGTTTATTTCTTGCTCTATTTCAAGTGATCGCTTCATATCAGGAACTTTTCTGTCATTGTCTGTTCTATGAAGTACTAACATCATTTCATCAAGTGACTTTTGAACTAAATCAAACATTGCATAAACTCGAATGTTCATCTCATCCGAATATTCAATATTGTCGTTTCTTTTACGCTTAATAATGTTAGAAATATTATAGCATCCATCTCCTATACTTTCAATTTCTGATATTACACGAAGCATTGCATGTACATCTTGCTTACTCTTATCACTTAATTTACCTTCAGATACTTTTGTCAAATAATTTGCGATTTCTATCTCCATTCGATCACAAATTCTCTCGTATTTTTCAACCCGTTCATACGTTTTCTCAAATCTGTCAGAATCCCGCTCATCATATAATGCTCTAACAATACCAAACATCTTTACGCTGCGCTTAGCATATATATCAATTTCTTTGTCGGCCTGTAAAATTGATAATTCTGAGGTCGACAATAAACCGGAAGAAATATAGGTAAGTTTATATTCCTCATCAGATGATTTTTGTGGAATACAGAAGGTAACAAATTTGGCTATTAACTTGACAAACCATATCATTAAAAATGAGTTAATAATATTGAACATGGTATGGAACAATGATAGCCCGTATGAAGTAGATAATTGATATGCTTCGTATTGGCTTTTTAATTCCAACTGATCAGGTGTTAATACAGATTTAGGGTTGTTTATTAAAGACATGGTTTGGGCATCAATCCCCATTGAAAACTCAGAAAATTTAGTGGGATCTCCCGGACCATATTCAGCAACAACTCCTGAAATCATATTAATAAAAGGGAAAAATATACATAGCATCCAAATTACGCCAAACACATTAAACATAAAGTGCGAAAGTGCAGTACGCTTTGCCGATATATTAGCCGGAATAGCTGCAATATTAGCCGTTATAGTTGTTCCTATATTTTCTCCTAAAACCATCGCAGCCGCTAACTCAAACGGAATCCACCCTTTCCCACACATAATTAACGTGATCGCGATAGTTGCAGATGATGATTGAACTACAATAGTAAGTATAGTTCCAATAAGTAGAAAAATAAACACCGAACCGAATCCGTATTGTGTGTATTGAGTTAAAAACGCTAATATTTCAGGATTACTTTGTAAATCAGGTACTGATGTCTTTAATAGTTCAAGACCCATAAATAACAAGGCAAATCCTAGTAAGAATTCGCCAAATGACTTACGTTTATTATGTGATGAAAATATAAATGGAATTGAAACTGCTATTATAGGAAGAGCAAGGGCAGACATACTTACCTTAAATCCAAATAATGAGATAATCCATGCGGTTACAGTTGTTCCTATATTTGCGCCCATGATAACAGTAATCGACTGCATCAATGTTAGTAATCCGGCATTCACAAAACTTACTACCATTACAGTAGTTGCAGATGAAGACTGTATTACGGCCGTTATTAGAACACCTGTTAATAAGCCTACAACCCTATTTTTCGTCATCGCTGTTAATACCGATCTTAGTTTCTCTCCGGCTATTTTCTGAAGTCCTTCACTCATCAACTTCATTCCATATAGAAACAAGCCCAACGCACCTATTAGCGTCAAAAGATCAAAAAAAGAGTAATTCATAAATTCTTTTATATAAGTATATTTCTGCAAATTTAATCTTTTTATTATTTTTACCAAATATTTGCTTCATGTCGAATGATAAGAGATCACGAATCATTACAAAACTGTTACAATGGAAACAAACAGAATCGAAATTATATGCAAGAATAATAACAAGCGTATAAAAGTTTTGGCAGGTACCACGTTATCTGAACTTAAATTATTGTTAGAAGTTAATATGCCTGCACCAATTGTAGGTGCTTTAATTAACAATAAACTGAGTAGCTTAGAAACACCCATATATAGAAACAAAACTATAGAGTTTATTGATCAAAGCAGCGAATCAGGTCTTAGAATATATGTTAGATCTTTAGTTTTTGTCTTATATAAAGCTATAAATGATTTAATTCCAAATGGAAAACTTCGCATCGAACATCCTGTTTCAAACGGATATTACTGTGAGATTTCTAGCAATAAACAAAAAATTAGTTCTGAGCAATTATCTGCGATAAAAGAGCGCATGAAAGAAATCATAAATGCAGACATCCCATTTGTTCAGCATTATGAGCCCACTTCTGATATTGAACAATTATTCAGAGATGCACATAACTCAGACTGCGCAGATCTTTTACATTATAAAAAAGAATATTACTCGGTATATTACACTCTCGATGGTTTACCTGATTTCTATCCAAGCCTATTGGTTCCATCTACCGGACAACTAAAGGTATTTGATATATGCCCATACTTTGAAGGCTTTTTATTGCAAATTCCAAAAAAAACTAATCACAAGGAACTTGCAGAAATAGTTGAACAAAAAAAGATGTACGAGATTTTCAAGGAACATCGTCAATGGTGCCGCATTATAGGAGTAAACAATATCGCAGATGTAAATAGTATTAAACGAAGTGATCTTAATATTCTTATTAAGGTAACAGAGGCTCTTCACGAAAAGAAGATAGTTCAAATAGCGGACAAAATAGCACATAATCAAAACATAAGAGTGATACTGGTTGCAGGTCCATCATCTTCAGGGAAAACAACATTCAGTAAACGTCTAAGCGTACAATTAGCAGCATCAGGGATCATTCCGGAAGCTCTATCTTTAGATAACTATTTCATCAACCGCGAATCAACTCCAATAGACGAAAACGGAGAACATGATTTTGAATCTATCCATGCTCTTGATCTTCCGTACCTTAATAGCCAATTGGAGCAACTAATAAATGGGAAAGAAGTTGAGACTCCCATATACAACTTTGAAACAGGAAAGCGGGAAGCAAAAGGCAAAAAGATGCAAATAAAAGACGGACAAGTTTTAGTCATTGAGGGCATCCATGGTTTAAATCCGGAACTAACCAAAACAATACCTGATGAGACAAAATTTAAAATATATGTTTCTGCATTAACAACTCTTTCCGGCAATGACCACAATTGGATTCCTACTAGTGACACTAGAATATTGCGACGCATCATTAGAGATCACAAGTACAGAAGTTATTCGGCAGAAAATACCATTTTAAGATGGCCAAGTGTCAGACGTGGAGAGAATAAGTGGATTTTCCCCTACCAAGAGAATGCTGATGCAATGTTTAACTCATCATTATTATTTGAGTTGTCTGCAATAAAGAAACAAGCTGAGCCAATACTTATGGAAGTAGGACAAAACTCTAATGCATATCCTGAAGCCAGACGTTTATTAAATCTTTTACAATTTTTTACTCCTATTTCTTACAATGATATTCCTGCAACATCACTACTAAGAGAATTTTTAGGAGGTAGCGGATTTAGATATTAATGAATCAACTGCCTACAGCAATCAAGGCAACACCAAGTAGAATACCTGCAAGGCAAATAGACTTGCGGAGAATGTTCTTTTCTTTAAATAAAAACGCTGCAAATGTAAATGATACTAAAACATTGCTACGCCTTATTGGTGATATTAATGATATTAAGCTATCAGGACACTGAATCGCCCCATAATAGAAGAAATCAGCCAATACAATAACAATTCCTATAAAAGGAGCTGCCCACATCCATACCCACGGATTTTCTTTACGATGAGGAAACCATATTATTAATAACAATGGAATTAATAATATGACCTCATAGAAAGAATAGTAGGTTAGAATCGCCATTCTGGGGATATTTAGTTCCCTAACTAAATACTTATCAAATAGTGCACTTGCAGAACCTATAAGAGTCCCAATTAAAACTAACCAAACCCATATATTTGCGACAAAACGTATACCCTCTTTTTTACCTTCTATAGCGAATAACATAAACGCTGCCATTACCACAAGAAATCCTGACCACTGCCATAAATTCAATCTTTCCGAATAGATTACCAATGCTCCAATAAGAGTCCACATAGGAGCAGTCGACCTAATTGGAGAAACAATACTTAATGGTAAATTCTTTAATGCATAATAAACACAAATCCATGAAGACAATACTATCGCAGCTTTTACAACAAGCATTGTATGCATGTACAAAGGTATACTAGGAACAAAATAATACGAATCCATCGGTATAATACCAACCTTTGACAGAATTAAAAAAACTGCCATAAAAATAGACGAAGTAAACGTGCTGCACAACAATATAGGCAAAACGGCATTATAACGTAACACATATTTGCGTAACACGTCATATATGCCTAAACAAAAAGCAGAGCAAAGGGTTAATAATACCCACATAATACCCTAACGATGGTATAATTTGTTTGTTTGATAGGTAGGTTCGCAGGTAAGATTAATGCCTAAACTACGAAATACACTTACATCAACTTGCGATAAGATAACACTAGAATGAACTTCACATCCCCTTAACAAATGCAAACAATTAATCGCTTTTTCAGCATTTATATCGTTTAATGCACATATTGATAAAGCAATTAGTACCTCGTCAGTATGAAGCCTCGCATTTAAGTTTCCCAAATGCGCTATCTTTAAGTCTTGTATAGGTGCTATGACAGATGGTGAAATAAGTTGAATTTCATCTGGAATTCCAGCCAGGTTCTTAAGCGCATTAAGCAGCATTGCAGAAGATGCTCCAAGTAAATCACCTGTCTTTCCTGTTACAATCTGATTATCATTTAATTCGATAGCAGCTGCAGGATTAGCAGTTTCCTCTGCTTTAGACACAGCTGCTGCTACTACTTTTCTATCAGATATACTAACTTTTGCCTTTTCCATCAACAACTTTAATTTGTATACCTGATCTATAGATGCATTACCATTTCTTACACTACATAGTGTTCTGTAATATCTTCTAACTATTTCATTTTTAGCAGCAATTGACACAACCTCATCGTCAATTATACAATTTCCGGCCATGTTTACACCCATATCTGTTGGAGATTTATATGGGCAACTGCCCACTATACGTTCAAACATTGCCGTTAATACAGGAAATATTTCAACATCACGATTGTAATTAACAGCGGTTTCTCCGTATGCCTCCAAATGGAATGGATCAATCATGTTTACATCATTTAAGTCTGCAGTTGCAGCTTCATAAGCCATATTTACAGGATGCTTTAATGGCAAATTCCAAATTGGGAATGTCTCAAATTTTGCATATCCTGCTTTAATTCCTCTTTTATTATCATGATACAATTGAGATAAACAAGTTGCCATTTTACCACTTCCGGGACCTGGGGCAGTAACAACTACCAAAGATTTGGAAGTCTCAATATATTCGTTTTTTCCATAACCTTCATCACTAACAATAAAAGAGATATTAGAAGGATATCCTTGAATAGGATAGTGGCGATAAACTTTTAAACCTAATGCTTCAAGCTTTTTCTGATAGGCCACAACAGCAGGCTGATCTTCAAATTGAGTCAATACCACACTACTTACATATAGTTCATATCCGCGGAAAGCATCAATTAATCTAAGAACATCAACATCGTAAGTAATGCCTATATCTTCTCTTAATTTATTTTTTTCGATATCTGCTGAATTGATTACAATAATAATCTCAGCATCCTCCTTTAAATTTACCAACATACTAATCTTGCTATCCGGTTCGAATCCGGGCAAAACACGTGAGGCATGAAAATCATCAAATAATTTTCCACCAAATTCCAAATACAATTTACCTCCGAAAAAAGCTATGCGCTCTGCAATTTTGTGAGATTGCGTTTGAAGGTACATTTGGTTGTTAAATCCGAGCTTTTGCATAATAATAGTATATCTTTTTTATCAAATTTAAACCCATCTACCATCTGAGCGTATCAGAGCAATAAGATGCTCTACCGCTTGTTCTTCGGGAATATTCTTCTCTACACATTGTTGTCCCCTATAAAGACTTACACGACCGACCCCGGCTCCTACGTATCCATAATCAGCATCCGCCATTTCGCCGGGTCCGTTAACAACACAACCCATAATACCAATCTTAAGTGATTTTAAATGAGATGTAGCTGCCTTAATTTTTTCAATTGTAGATTCAATATCAAATAAAGTTCTACCGCAACTTGGGCACGAAATGTATTCAGTCTTAGTAATACGCGCACCTGTTGCTTGCAGTATTCCATAAGATAAAGAGTTTACAATATCCGCTGCTATGTTTGGTGCCACAATTCTTATTCCATCTCCTAAACCATCAATAAAAAATGGTCCAAGTTCGATGGAAGCCTCTATTTGCAAAGTTTCTAAATCAGAAGTATTATACACCCTTGTTAACACAACAGGTTGTTTGTTATTCTTAGATTTTAGATTTGCAAAGAACAAACGACCTTCACCCAAAGCATTATCACTTGACAACACGCAATCAAGTACTCCATTAGGCAAAGTTTCTTCTGCAGTAAGTACCAATGGGACTTGATTCCTCCCAAAAGAACCAACAGCCAAAGTTTCTCTCCGACTATATTGCTCGGGATTATATAAATTTTCATCAAAACCTGCGATTATAGCAGCTTTGCTCTTTCTACTGATGAAATCGACTATTTTTTTAGCTACCGGAATTTCTGCAACCGGTGACTCACTTAAAGATACCCTGATCGTATCACCTAAGCCGTCAGACAATAACGTTCCTATTCCAACCGCAGATTTAATACGGCCGTCTTTTCCACTTCCTGCTTCAGTAACTCCAAGATGTAGTGGGAAATTCATTCCTTCTTCCTGCATTCTTCTTGCCATCTGTCGCACAGTTTGGACCATTACACGAGTATTAGATGCCTTGACTGAAATAATTACATTACTAAAATTTTCTCTCTTACATATACGTAAAAACTCCATACAAGATTCAGTCATACCTTCGGGAGTATCACCATATTTTTCTAGAATTCTTTTATTAAGTGAACCATGATTAACTCCTAATCTAATAGCTGTATTATGTTGTTTGCATAAATTCAGAAATGGAACAAACTTATGCTCTATTTCATCGATTGAATTAGCATAATTGCCGGGATTAATTCTTACTTTTTCAACGTGAAGCGCAGCTTCATCTGCAACTTTTGAATTAAAATGTACATCAGCAACCAAAGGCGTGTTATAAGAACGTTTATTAAGTTCTTCGCGTATTAAAGCCATGTTTTTGGCTTCGCGTTCACCTTGTGTTGTTAATCGCACTAATTCACTGCCCGCTTTTATTAAATCGACAGTCTGATTTACAGAGGCTTCAGTATCCATAGTAGAAGTATTCAGCATAGACTGAATGCGTATAGGATTATTTCCTCCTATACATACATTGCCGACTTTTACTACACTCGACTTTCTGCGAATATAATTAATCATACTTTTTTTTTATAAATATGACACCAAGCTACTCATTTTCATTGAGTTCGAGCCCTTTATCAATATTGTTTTACCTATTATTGGATTTTCTTTTAAGTAATTCGCAAATGCTTCTGTATTCTCAAAACACTTAAATTCGTTCTTTGTTGCAGAAAAATTCTTACCTAAAAGATATACATCATGAACGCCTATTTTCTCGATTAAATGGACTATATTTTGATGTTCCGTCAGACTAGTTTCTCCCAATTCAAACATATCCCCCAACACTACACATTTAGAAGTTGCATCAATCTTAGCAAAATTCTGCAATGCTGCATCCATGCTTGTAGGATTGGCATTGTAGGCATCTATTATAAGCGTGTTATCATTTGTTTTACAAAGTTGAGAACGATTATTTGTAGGAAAATAGGATTCTATGGCAATCTTAATCTTATCATCAGAAACATTAAAATAACGACCTACACATACAGCAGACATAACATTTGCCAGATTATAATCGCCTATTAAATTAGTATTAATTTCTATTGAGCCATTAATCGTATTGTATTGTACCTTCAGATAAGGAGTTACGCCAATAAGTGATCCTGAAACATAATTAGAATCAGATATTCCGTATGTAATAGTATCCAAATCTGTTGCCATCTTGTTAAGATATGGATTATCTGCATGCAAAAACACCTTTCCCTTACTCATTCTCAGGTATTCATATAATTCGCCTTTTGTTTTCATAACCCCCTCAAAAGAGCCAAAGCCTTCTAAATGAGCCTTTCCAACATTAGTTATCAGTCCGTAATTAGGCTTCGATATATTAACCAATGACTCAATTTCACCAGGGTGATTAGCGCCCATTTCTACCACAGCCATATCATGTTCATTAGTTAAACGAAGTAAAGTAAGAGGTACACCAATATGATTATTTAAATTTCCTTGAGTATATAATATGTTATATTTTTGAGACAATACGGCAGACACCAATTCTTTAGTGGTAGTCTTGCCATTGGTACCTGTAATACCAATTATTGGAGTTCCTAATTTTTCCCGATGAAATCGAGCTAAATCTTGTAATGTTTTTAAGCAATCTTCTACTAGTATACAACGTTCATCGCTAAAGTAATCTTTGTCATCAATCACAGCCATTGCACAGCCTTGCTCAAATGCCTTTGACACATAAGCATTACCATTAAAATTAGCACCTCTCATTGCAAAAAATAGCGAGCCCTTAGGGCAGTTTCGGCTATCAGTCGAAACTTGCTTGCAACGTTCGAAACACTCATATAACTGCTCGATTTCCATTTTATCGTTATTTTTGACAAAAGTACTGCAATATTTCTAACTTTGACAATCCTTGAGGTTTTTTATTTTTAGAATAAAAAAAATAATGACTAACTTTGACCAAAATTACACGCCAGTTATGCATAAAAGAGTTCCGTTATTGTGTGGATTGAGTATACTCATTTCTACTATTTTTTCAGCTTGTTTAACAGAGCCTTCTACATCACAAGAGGCACATATTCAATCTTTTTATTTCAATGCAAATGATTCTGCACCGGATATAAGTAGTATAACTTTCACGGTAGACACAACAAATCTTATTATTTTTAATACAGATTCTGTTGCGTATGATTCTAACATAAGTCAGATTGTTCCGGTGATAGTAGGATACGGCAGTTTTTCAGGCATCACTGTAAATTCTATTACATGGAATCAAACCGATTCTTTAGATTTTAGAAATCCTGTAAGTATAACCGTTACGGCTGCCGACAAAAAAACATCCCACACATACAATGTTGTAGTAAACAAGCACAAAGTTAACCCGGATAGCATCGTATGGACAAAAACAGTTGACGCTATCGCTCAAATAGATAATATCAAAGCAACGCAGGCCTTTTATGTCGAAAATAAATTATTCTGTGCTATTCAATCAGAAAATCGTAGCGACATATACGTAGCAGATACGGAAACTAATTGGAGTTCTGATATTAATAGTACAATAGAATTTAATGTCAGGTCAATAACAGTGAGAGAAAACGATATCGTTATGCTTACAAACGATGGTTCGGCAATGTATAGTTGGAATCCTACAACAAAAGCATTAGAACAATTGGCAAATGCACCTGAAGGATATGAAATCAAAGATTTAATCGGATACATAGACGACGAAATTTGGGCTATCTCTATAAACAATGGCATTAAGACAATCTTAAGCTATAGTAACAACGAATGGAATAACATATCTGATGCATCAATAGAAACAGAGGGATTTCCTGTTGAAGGCTCTGCAAAAATGCAATGGAACAACACAATGCCATACTTGTTAGGAGGTTCAAACGCATCAGGAGTATTGCAAAATTGTGTGTTTTCTACCGAAAATGGTAAATACTGGACCAATCTTATCAAATCACCTAATTATGGATTTGGCAATCGCAAAGATGCTGCTGCAATATATCTAGACAACAAAATATTTATATTTGGAGGAAGCAATGGCAGTACAATTGTCAGCACTACATACCTGTCACACGATAATGGTTTCAGTTGGTCGAATGCTTTAGAATATCAAGAATTACCTACTACATACACAGATAAAACAGGCATAAGTGCTGTAGTTGACAACCAAAATTACATTTGGCTTATTGGGGGTAAAGATGAAAACGGATCTTTTCACACAGATGTATGGAAAGGTCGAATCAATAAATTTGATTTCTTACTGCAATAATATAAATGGAACGCATTGCTTTATTTCCAGGCAGTTTTAATCCGTTTACAAAAGGGCATGAGTCTATAGTTAGCAGATCACTAAGCATATTTGACAAAATAATTATTGCTATAGGTGTAAATGGAGATAAAAACATTGAATTCATCGATAAAAGAATGGATTCTATAAGACAATTATATATAGATAATCCACGTGTTATTGTTGTAAATTACGAAACTCTCACAGCAGATGTAGTAAAAAAATATAATGCCAACTGCATCATTAGAGGTATACGTAATGGTAAAGATTTAGAGTACGAAACAAATATAGCAGAAGTCAATTACTCATTTTTTGGAGTAGAAACAATCTTTATGCTCAGTGAACCAAATCTTAAAAAGGTTTCATCAAGTATAGTACGAGAATTGCAAAAATACGGTAAAGACGTTTCTTCCTACCTACCAAATAAATAATAATTACAAATTATTTGCGTTAGAAATCTTATTGACACGCGCAGAATGGCGACCTCCTTCAAAGTCAGTAGTCAAAAAGGACTCAATCATAATTTCAGCCTCAGCCAATGAAATAAAACGAGCAGGTAATGATATAATATTTGCATCATTATGTTTTCGAGCTAAAAGAGCTATCTCGTTTTTCCAACATAATGCAGCACGAACATTACGATATTTATTAGCCACCATACTAACGCCATTACCGGTTCCGCAAATAGCTATGCCAAAATCAAACTTTCCTGCATTAATTTCGGCAGCCATCGGATTAATCATATCAGGATAATCAACACTATCAGCAGAGAATGTTCCAAAATCTTTCAATTCGAACAATTTTGCTCCAAAATACTGTTTAATCTCCTCTTTCAATTCATAACCGGCGTGGTCACAAGCAATAGCAACACTTAAGGTGTCTAAATCTTTCATATACATCAAGGTTTAAAGGTTTACCTATTCGGGGATATACTATCCCTTGTAAAACAAGAGCAAAGATAGCTCAAATCAATGACAAAAAAGCAAAAGAATTTTATTTATTTCAATAATTATTATGCAATTATTGAGATAAAACTAAGAAGCCGTGTTCTTTCAAATCTTCCCAAAATAAAGGATACGATTTAGATACAACATTAGGGTTGTTGATTAAAATATTTTGTAAGCACATAGCTGCAGGAGCAAATGCCATTGCCATCCTATGATCATCATAAGTATCTATACTGAACTCGCCTGAAGTTTCTATTTTTAAACCGTTCCAAGACAATTCTCCGATTCCGATTTCCTCTAGCTTAAATCCCATTTTTGCACATTCTTTTTTCAAAGCAGCAATTCTGTCTGTTTCTTTTATTTTTAATGATTGCAATCCACAAAAATTAAATTGTACTCCCAAAAGGCAACATGTAACTACTATGGTTTGAGCCAAATCAGGACAAGAATTAAAGTCGTAGAACAGCTTTTTTACAGGAGTTGATGTTTTTTTTATCCGCACATTACCATTAAGATACTCAGTTTGTACTCCTAATGATTCAAATATTGTTGCTACCACAGAATCCCCTTGTAAACTATTCTTTGATAGACCTATTAGTTCAAGTTCGGCATTTTCAGTTAGCGAAATTATTTCGTACCAATATGATGCTGCAGACCAATCATTTTCTACTATATAAGATGTATTCGAATATTTCTGTGGAAATATTTTTATCACATTATCATGCCATACTGTAGAAACCCCAAAACTTTCCATCATAGATAAAGTCATCTTAATGTAGGGCTTTGAACTAATTTTTCCGTTCAAATACATATTGATCCCATTTTGAGTATATGGGGCAATCATAAGTAATGCCGATATATACTGGCTACTAACACTGCCGTCAATTTCAATATCACCACCAATTAGGCTATGACCCTTTATTCTTAATGGAGGAAATCCCTCTTCGTTAAGATATTCAATATCTGCTCCTATGTTCCTTAAGGCATCAACTAAAATCTTAATAGGGCGATGTAACATTCGTTCTGATCCGGTAATTTGCCATTCGCCTGCCTTAAGAGACAAGTAAGCAGTTAAAAATCGCATTGCAGTTCCGGCAGCACCAACATTTATCTCGTTTTTAAAAGAAGACAATGCAGCAACAACTGCATCTGTATCATCACAACAAGATAGATTTTTTACATCAGAACTTCCGGACAAAGCTTTTAAAATTAATGCTCTGTTTGAAATACTTTTAGAAGCCGGTAATATTACGCTTCCGGATATCTTTTTTGATAATATAATACAATTTGATTTCATTTTTGTCTACAATGCCCACAAAAATATAAAAAAAGGAGCAAAACGGCATCGTTTTATTTATTTTTAAGACATGTTGTCAAATTATGAATTTGCCATTTTAGATATTCTGATTAATTTTGCATCGTGGGTAACAAGGGAGTGACCACATAAAAAATTATTAAAGAGAGAAGTTTTTAAACAATAAATCATTTAACTATTTTCAAACATGGCAAATTTAGATTTAAGCAAGTATGGCATTAACGGAGCCATTGAAGTATTACACAATCCTTCATTTGATGTTTTGTATGCAGAAGAGACAAAACCCGGTTTAGAAGGTTTTGAAAAAGGTCAAGTAACAGAGTTAGGAGCAGTAAACGTTATGACAGGTGTTTACACAGGTCGTTCTCCTAAAGATAAATTCTTCGTTAAGAATGAAGCAAGCGAAGATAGCCTATGGTGGACATCTGATGAATATAAAAATGACAACAAACCATGTTCAGAAGCAGCTTGGGCCGACTTAAAAGCTAAGGCAGTAAAACAACTTTCAGGCAAACGTCTATTTGTAATAGATACTTTCTGTGGAGCTAACCCTGCAACACGATTAAAAGTTCGTTTTATAATGGAAGTAGCTTGGCAAGCACACTTCGTAGCAAATATGTTTATTCGCCCAACAGATCAAGAATTAGCTAACTACGGCGAACCTGATTTTGTATCTTTCAACGCAGCAAAAGCAAAAGTTGAAAACTTTAAAGAATTAGGATTAAATTCAGAAACTGCTACCGTATTTAATTTGAAAACAAAAGAACAAGTTATTTTGAACACATGGTATGGTGGCGAAATGAAAAAAGGTATTTTCTCTATCATGAACTACCTTAACCCATTGAAGGGTATAGCTTCTATGCACTGCTCTGCTAACACAGACAAAGCAGGTACTAGTACAGCTATTTTCTTTGGTTTATCAGGAACAGGAAAAACAACTTTGTCAACAGATCCAAAACGTTTACTTATTGGTGATGACGAGCATGGTTGGGACAACGAAGGTGTATTCAACTATGAAGGTGGATGCTACG
Organism: Bacteroidetes bacterium ADurb.Bin302; assembly: GCA_002069025.1. The sequence goes on from MWBK01000120.1 coordinate 16,360, forward strand.
CTAAAGTTATCAATCTTGATAAAGATAGCGAACCTGATATTTACAAAGCAATTCGTCGCGATGCTTTGCTAGAAAATGTTACTGTTGATGCAAATGGAAAAATTGATTTCAATGATAAGAGCGTAACAGAAAACACACGTGTTTCATATCCTATCGAACATATTGAAAACATCGTTAAACCTGTATCGAAAGGTCCTCACGCAAAACAAGTTATTTTCTTGTCAGCTGATGCTTTCGGAGTATTACCTCCTGTATCGATTTTGACACCTGAACAAACAAAATATTATTTCTTATCAGGATTTACAGCAAAATTAGCAGGTACAGAACGTGGAATTACAGAACCTACCCCAACATTCTCTGCTTGCTTTGGTGCAGCATTCTTAAGTTTACATCCTACAAAATATGGTGAGGAGTTGGTTAAGAAAATGGAAATGACAGGTGCAAAAGCATACTTAGTTAACACAGGTTGGAATGGAACAGGAAAACGTATTTCTATTAAAGATACTCGTGGTATAATCGATGCTATCTTAGACGGAAGTATAGACAAAGCTCCTACAAAACAAATCCCTATGTTTGACTTCAAAGTGCCAACAGCATTACCTAACGTAGATCCTAAGATTTTGGATCCTCGCGACACTTATGCAAGCGCATCTCAATGGGACGAAAAAGCTAAAGATTTAGCAGCACGTTTCATCAAGAACTTTGCTAAATTCGAAGGTAACGAAGCCGGAAAAGCATTAGTTGCTGCCGGTCCTAAATTGTAATTGATTAATCTTTTTATTAATAATAGCCCCGAAGTTTAAGACTTTCGGGGCTATTTATTTATTTAATATGGATGTAAGTTTTACATCCATATTTTACAAAAAAATACTAACTTTGCAGTTAGCATAACATCATACTTTTAAAAACAATAATTTGATATATGATTGAAGATACCTCATTGATATTACAAGATCTAAAATTCAAAAACACATATACAGACGATTCGATTAAAACTCTGGAGGGACTTGAACATATCCGCTTAAGACCTGGTATGTACATTGGAAAATTGGGTAATGGTGAATATGCTGATGATGGTATTTATGTTCTTTTAAAAGAAGTTGTAGATAATTCTATTGACGAATTTCGTATGAAATTCGGAAACCATATTGACATTAGTATTAATGGTCAAGAGGTTTCTGTCAGAGACTATGGAAGAGGTATCCCACAAGGCAAATTAGTAGATTGTGTATCAATAATCAACACAGGTGGAAAATTCGACTCTCAAAACTTCCAAAAGTCTATTGGATTAAATGGAGTTGGCACAAAAGCTGTAAATGCTTTGTCTTCGCATTTCGTTGCTACGTCATTTAGAAATGGTATGGTAAAGCGTGCGGAATTCACTAATGGCAGATTATCTCAAGAATCTGATTTAGAACCTACAACCGAAAAAGATGGAACTCTTATAACTTTTTCGCCTGACAGCTCTGAAAAATTATTCGGTAATTATCAATTTAAGAACGAATTCATCGAAACAATGCTGCGTAACTACAGCTATTTGAATCCGGGACTTACTCTTAGCTTTAATGGCACAAGGTTTTCGTCAAAGAATGGATTACTTGACCTTCTAAACGAAAACATAACTGCCGAAACCATATATCCAATAGTTCACTTACAAGGCGAGGATATAGAAATAGCGTTTACACACACAGAACAATACGGAGAAGAATACTACTCTTTTGTAAATGGTCAGCATACAACACAAGGAGGTACTCATCAATCAGCATTTCGCGAAGCCTTTGCTAGAACTATAAAAGAATTTTACAATAAGAATATAGATTATGCCGATATTCGAAATGGTTTTTCTGCAGCAATTTCTATAGCAGTTCAAGAACCTGTATTCGAGTCTCAAACAAAGATTAAACTTGGGTCTAAAGACATGGGACCCGATGGACCTTCCGTTAATAAATTTATTTCAGATTTTGTAAAAAAAGAGGTCGATAATTACCTACATAAGAATCCAGAAGTTGCAGACATCTTATTACGCAAGATTTTAGACTCGGAGAAAGAGCGAAAAGCTATTGCAGGCGTTTCAAAACAAGCGAAAGAAAGAGCCAAGAAGGCTAATTTACACAATCGTAAATTAAGAGATTGTCGTTTCCATCTTAACGATGGTAAGGATGAAGAAAAGAAATTGGCGAGTTGCATCTTTATTACTGAGGGTGACTCTGCAAGTGGCTCTATAACAAAGAGCCGCGATGTTAATACACAAGCAGTATTCAGTTTAAGAGGGAAACCGCTTAATAGTTTCGGACTAACAAAGAAAGTAGTTTACGAAAACGAAGAATTTAACTTATTACAAGCTGCACTGAATATTGAAGACGGTTTAGACGGATTGAGATATAATAAGGTTATAATCGCAACAGATGCCGATGATGATGGCATGCACATAAGATTACTAATTCTTAATTTCTTTCTTCAATTTTTCCCTGATTTGGTAAAAAGCGGACATGTGTATATACTGCAAACTCCACTATTTCGTGTTCGCGACAAAAAAGAAACGTTTTACTGTTATACAGACGAAGAACGTATAAATGCAATTAACAAGCTTGGTAAGAAGGCAGAAATAACAAGATTTAAAGGTTTAGGTGAAATCTCACCTGATGAGTTTGTTCATTTTATAGGCAAAGACATAAGATTGGATCAAGTAAGTTTACGTAAGGAAGATGCTCTTGCCACACTGCTTAGCTTCTACATGGGTAAAAATACGCCTGAAAGACAAGATTTTATAATTCAAAATCTACGTATTGAAGATGACTTAGAAGAAGATTTATTAAGCACTGATTAAAAAAAACAAAGGTTTTATTTTTTAAGTAAGAAAATTATTATTTCCTTTGTAACACAAATTAGACATAAACAAAAAATAAACAATATGAAAAATTTAGGTATTTTAGTAGTAATTTTAGGTGCATTGGCGCTTATTATTCCATCATTTGCTAATTTTGAATCAAACACAACATTAGCTATCGGATTAGCATTACTAATTATAGGCATTGTAATACATATAATTGTTAGCAGAAAAAGTTTAGATTCAGACAATAAAACAAAAAAATAACTTGACAATTACATAATAAATAATTCAAGCCTCCTTTGTTAAAGGAGGCTTTTGTATTAATCAGCCATGATACAAAAACTCATACGTTTCATAAAAGATTGGACTCTATTATTAGCACTAATCTTTGGTTTTATTTTCAATCACTTCTTCGGATACGTTGCTTCTACATACACGGAAATAATTCCTACTCTTATTTTTTGTATGTTATTGCTTTCCTTTTCTAAATTAGAAGGTGGTACTATTAAGTCTCCATTTCTGCATATAATTTTATTAGGACTACAATTAATCTTTGGCATTTCATCATATTATATTTTCAAACACTTTAATGTAGACTTGGCAGAAGGAATAATGATTATTATTCTGGTATCTACTGCTACTTCAGCACCCGTTGTAGTAAATCTGATGAAGGGCAAAATTGAATTTATTACACAGTATTTACTATTAAGCAGCATTTCTGCATCAATATTTTTACCGATTTGGTTTTCGTGGATTAATCATGGTTTTGAAAACTCATTTTGGAGCTCTTTTACGCGCATTGCAACATATACCTTGCCAACGATACTCTTCCCTTTAGTTATAGCATTATGCACGCGTAAATTCGCACCTAAGACACATACTTACATACGGAAATGCACATCGGCTACATATTATATGTGGGCTTTTGCACTTATGATACTTATTGGCAGCGCTGTAAACTCATTTTTAACGCAAGATAATCCTAATTATCTATTCGCAATAATTGCCTTTATAGCTGCATTTATTATCTGCTCTGCGCAACTAATTATAGGTAAACTTATAGGACGCAAATATGACGAAAGTATTGGCGCAGGACAAGCAATAGCTCAGAAAAATACAGTACTGGCAATATGGCTTTCTGGCTCATTTTTATCACCTATGGCATCACTTGTTCCAACTATGTATATTATTGCACAGAACATTATTAATTCATTACAAATAAAAAAGGCCACCAAATAGGTGACCTTTTTTACTATATAGAAATAAAACTTATTTCACTACATTTTTGAATGAATCTAATGTCCAGTATTTACCGAACTCAAGATCAGATTTTGCGCGAGCTGAGTAATTAGCATCTAAACTGATTGCTTGTGATAAATTTGAATAAACTTGAGCGTCGTTTGCTGTACGAGCACTGCATACTGCCAATAAATAATATGTTGTAGCATCTTTTTCGCTAACATTATTCAATATAGAGATTGCTTTGTCGTTGTTGTTTACCAACATTTGAGCTAAAGCAGCATTGTTTGTGCTTGCATTGCCAAATGCGCTAACAGCCTTAGCATATTCACCTTGTTGGATGTACATTAGTCCTTGTCCTTCACCTAATTGTTCAACACCTGCAGCTTTACCAAAATATTGTTGAGCTTGGTTTGGTTGATTTTCTTCCAAAGCAACTAAGCCTAAGTTGAAGTTGGTTTCAGGTTCGTTAGCACCACCATTATTAACTGAGTTATTCAAGGCTGATTTTGTAGCACTTAAGTCACCTTTTGCAAAATTAACAGCACCTTGGTTGTTTTGAGTTCTCCAATCTGAAGGATTTTGAGCAGCATTTGCAGCTGTAAATTTAGCAGCATCTTCCTTATTTCCTGAAGTGCAAGCTAATTTTGCTGCATACAGCAACTCTTCTACAGTCAAAGAATCTGAATTTGATTTAGCTATTTCTAACAATTCTGCATCTGTTTTACCAGCTACATTTATAGTTAAAGCTAAATGAGAACGACGTAATTTAGGAAGAATATCAGAAGCTAATTCTGTGTAAGCAGCAGATAAGTTCTTGATTTCTTTTTCACGTTGTTCAGCATCTTGGTATGCACCTAAAACACGTAAAATAAGATCTTTATCTTTCACGCTTGATTCTTGAACCAATTTTTGGAATCCATCCCAATCTTGAGCAATATATTTTGCATCGATAGCAGCTTGATTCTTTTGTTTTTTCAAGAAGGCTTGTGTATTTTTTTCACGAGATGCAGCTAATTTTTCATTTAATTCATAACCACCATCGGGAGATGCAGCAGAAACTAAAGTTAAGCCTTCAACTGTGCGTTTTGCATCATTTTGAGCATCTGCAGCGACTTTATTCAAAGCTTTAACATCATCATTACATTTAACGTCTGATTTTTGGATAGCGAACATAATACTAGCTTCTGTTACTTCCTTAGTGTCGCGAACAAATTTATCTTTTGCGAAAGCAGGAGAAACAGAAGAAGCATCAGCCAATGTAGATGTTGCAATACATCCTATTGCGATGTCAACCTCAGGAACTTGTACTTCTTTGCCATTCAAAGTTGCTTTAAAACGCAAAGATAGAACTGACTCTGCCATTTCCGGAATATAAACAAAAGAGAAACCTTGTGTTACTGTACCGCCGGCTTTGTATTGAATAGTTTCGTCATTACCTTGCACTTTTGTACCTTGATATGATACAGGAGTTCCTAAAGCTTCACCACCATTATATTTCAATACAGGGGTTACTTCTACAACTGCCTTTTCAGCAAAATATTTTTCAGGGAAATTGGCTGTAATGGTTCCTTCAACCTTACCTGCCTTTACTTCTAGTGGATTTGGATTAACCGTGAAATACTCTGCTTTCATCGGGCCCAATTTTTGACACGATGCAAACGCTGCAACTAGCAACATTCCCATACCAACACGTAATAGACTTTTTTTCATGACCTTTTGTTTTAATAATGATTTCAATAAATATTCAGTTTCATAAAATTTCAATAGAGCAAAGATATGCAATATTGGATAAAAACACAATAAAAAGTTTGTTTTTCTTACAAAAAGGTTAAAAAAAATAAGTATTTGCGGCTATTTAACCCTTTTTGGCTTGCATAGTCTAATGTAAATGCTCATTTTTGCATCCCAATGGAATTTAAAGTTTTACCATATATCACTATATACTACGCTAATGGAAGCGTATAAACAATCATCAAGTAATGTACACTACTCTATTTCATCTCATTAAACCTGAATTAAATCGATCAGCACTACGAAATACCTTTATAGCTAATGTATTCGCAATTTTTCTTTCTTTTGGAATATTAATATGGGGAAATATTCCAAATCCAGAGCTAAACTTTTTTATTTCTATTATGCCTTATTGGTGTATTTGTAGCTTATTTTTAGAACTTGGCTGCAATACGGAATTACCATTTGCAGATTTTATATTATCTGTGCATCCCAAATTATTTCAGAAAATTATGATATACCGTTATGTTCTTTCATGCACTATATCATTAATAATCTTTTTGTGCTATATGATGTTATTCCCTTCAGAAATAATACTCAAACACTTATCAGCTTTCTGCATAGGTTTTTGTTTTCCTTCTTTTTGCTACATTTTATTATATCCACAGGCCAATAAGTCAATTAATATTATGATCCCCAATAAAAAACAAGTAAAACGTTATACTAATATTGCCTTTATTATAATTTTTATATTAATAATGTCTACAACATATTACTTATTCCAATATAAATATATTTCTCAAGCATACGTATTTTTAATATGCATAGGCTGTTTTTGCATAATTGCCACACCCTTTGCCTTAAAAAGAGCTTGGAATAAATTACTTGTGTCCAAATATAAAATTTATGTTCAATACAAATCTTAAATTATCGTTGAAAAGCTTTACTATTTAAATAATAGATTCACTAAAATCACCATGAATAACCTATTTCTTAATTTACTCATCAAGCAACGCTTACGCAGCATTCTAAAAAAGCAATGGTTATTACTTTTGGCTTTTCCTTGTTTAGTTATTCTGTTTTCCTTAAAGATGCCTGCCTCTTTCGGAAGAACTATTGTATATATGGGATTAATGCTCCTGTTTTCACTTTCTTGTTTTATAGAAAAAGGATTTGAAGCAGAATCAACTTATTTTGATGGACTTATAAGCTGGCATTCCAACTCTTTAAAACATATCTTTATTTGTAATAATTTATTTTATTTATTATTTTCCAGCCTTTATTTGGGAGCATTCTTCCTTGTTACACAAAGTGTATTATTGCCATGTGCCATATTCTTTTATTTCAATGCCTTCGTATGGTCGTCCACACTTATTAATTTTCTATTTCCGAGTACGCGCTGGGACATCATGCAGATTCCTCAACCAATTAATCATAAGAAACTCACTTCTGTTGTCAGTATAATTGTTGCGATATCCTCTGGTTTAGCAATTCTTATCGCATATATTATATACAATAATTACAACGAATATATAACAACTGTTTATATGTTAATTAGCGGACTAATCGGAACTCTCGCTTCTTTTTGTTTATTCCCATTTTTTATAAAGAAGATAAAAGACCGCAAGTATCGAATCATGAATGTTTATCGTAATTAAATAGCTCTTTTGTGTTATAATTTATTAAAATTATATATTTGCATTAAGAATTTTATATACCTTCGCGCCCGAAAAATATCACGCGAACACATGAACTCAAAAAAACTATGCTTCTTAATTTTAGTATTTGTCTTGTCTTTTTGCAGTTCATGTAAAAAAATCGAGAACAGCGACTAAAGCAACAAATTATCGATTCTCTTCAATTTACAAGATCTGACTCTACGCTACTGGAAACATCATTATTTCTTGCGAATGCTTGTCAATACCGACAAATGTTACTATTATCAATGATACTTTGCTTGAATGGTATGATGTATTAGAGATAAGACGTGTCCCTACCAATTATGTTATTAATAAAAATTCTTGCAAGAAATATGCTGGATACACTAATTTATATAATATTTTAAAATAAATAAACATTACCAATGAATGCACATTATATAGTTAATACATACAAATCATATTTTATTCTAATTATAAGACTTTACACGCGAAGCAAACAACTTAAAAGTTCATTTTTTTTGCTGCTAATCATATTGTTTAATGGCATTTCCATTATTTATGCAATGAATAAGCATGGCATCAACATATATGAAAGCAATTTTATGCAATTATTCATGGTCATTTTTTGTTGCAATTTCGGAACAGCCAATATCATTCCGTTTCTTGGTACTTTAATAGCCATGTTATCGCGCTCAATTGATGGAATCTTTTGCATCGAAAAAAATAGTATTTTGCATATATCTTCTTCGTTATATATCATCGGTTTTGCAATATGTTTTAGCTTTTGCATAATTTTATATATTATATTTCATAGCCCTATATTTCTTATCGCTTTCTTTACCAATTGCGGATTTATTGCCTTTCTAAATTGCATTTCAATGTCTTGGCATAAAATGCCTATAGATATAATGAACAAACAAGCAAAAATTAATGGAAATTTAGGAAAATCACTCTTAATATATATTGCATCACTATTTATTTATGTTATATACACCGCATTGCTTTTATCCCCGCTTAATAAACTTTATATAATCGGAAGCATTGTTGTGTTTAATACAATATTTATAGTTTTATCACCTAAATGGATTGTTCACTCCGTTAATCGGTTTCTGCGAAACAAACAAAATACTTTACTTCGCTTCCGTTCTATAAATTAATATTACTATGCTTCGTTTAATTTTAAAAATCATAATCAGATCTAAACTTATTCGATTGGGGTTCCTCACTATTATAGGTATTACCTGTCCTTTGTTGGTGCTCCTTAACAAATCATTTGAAGAATTTAGTCAGATTCCTTTAATATTCAATTTTATTTGCATTTTCGTTCCTATATCTTATATGGCGTGTACTTTATTTGCAGATAATACGTCTTTCATTTCCACCGCATACGATGGTATATATGTGCGCCAACAAAAAATTGTTCTCCATTATTTATATGCATGTTATGTAGTAAGCATCGTTTTTGCTGTCATAATATATGGCATTTTACTATGGTTTACAAGTCAATTTTTGTTTTGCACAGCGGGATTATGCAGTATTATAGGCATAATCCCCATTATTTTAAGTAATAATGTAATCTTCAATAAAAGGCGAATGGATACATTATCGAAATCTTTAGTTTTAAACGATTCAAGCAACAGACCAAAACTGCATCAATTAGGATTCGGAAGCCTTTTAATTTGTTATTTTGGATTATGTTTTATTTTTGCCCAAATACACATGACAATCACACTTTATACGATAATTGTAGTTAATATACTGAGTGCCGCATTTATTCCTCTTTGTTTCAAAAAAATAAATCAGAAAATGCATTTGAACAGATATACAATTATGTCTGGATTTAGGGAATAGAATAAATTTTGTTTAATTGCCAAGTAATGAAAATTTCACTTATACATAAAATAAAGAAATCAGGTGTTTTACAACAAGATTCGTCCGATTGTGGTGCTGCTTGCATAGCCACTCTTTTGCGATTTTATGGTATACACGTTAATTTTGAGAATACCCGAGAACATTGTGGGACACAAGGAAACGGAGGAAACTTATTGGGATTGTACCAAGCAGCCCAACATTTTGGATTTAAAAGTGGAGGAGCTCAAGGTACTGTATCAGATTTAAAAGAAATAAACAATCCAAGCATATTACACTTTATTATGCCAAACGGATTACAACATTTTGTAATTTTCTTTACGTTTCATAAGAATCGCTTTTTTTTATTCGACCCTGCACAAGGATTTCTCAAGATGGATGAACAAACATTATCTACATTATGGAGCGGAAACTGTTTGCTGATTAAAGGATTTGCGCCTGTGTCCGATTCTCTTAAAACGCATAAAATGCAAAAATTGCAATGGTTTTGGCAATATTTAAAACCAGATAAATCCATTTTATTTATCAGCATCATTATGGGATCGATTTGTTCTGTTATGGGATTAGGCATATCGCTATTTTCGCAAAAACTCATTGATAATATTTTGCCTAAACAAAATACCTATATTCTAATAGTCGCTTTGTGTGCCTTATTTATTATCCTAGTTTTACAATCAATAAGTATGTATGTAAAAGACCACATTCTACTAAAACAAGGATCTGAATTTTCAACTCGATTGTTATCTGCTTTCTATAAACGCTTTTTAGCATTACCCCTTTCTTTTTTTGAAAATAGGAAAAATGGTGATTTAGTTGCTCGTTTAAATGATTGTAATCGCATACAAAAAAATCTATCCGGCTTATTTGGCAGTTCTTTAGCAGGAGATCTACTCATAGCTTTATCGGCAAGCATTCTCCTCGGCATTTATCATTATAGTTTGCCAATTATTTTGATGTTAGGGTTTATCTGTATGTTAATTGTATCGTACTACGCAACTCCGTCTATTACAAAATCGCAACAACAAGTAATGGTTAATCATTCCATTTGCGAATCAAATTTTATGCATACTGTTGAAGGAATAAGATGTATCAAAAATGAAAATTTATCAAACTCCTTTACTTTACAAACAAATAACATTTATACAAAATTTCAACAAAGCATTTTTCAGTTAGGTATTATCAATATTAAATCGCGATTATTTTATCAGTGGTTTTTTGGTCGTTAAGAGTCAGCTAACTGCTGGAGAATTAATAGCTTGCTTAAGTTTATGTTCTTTGGTAAGTCCTACACTAATAAGCCTCTCATTAATTCCCATTCCCATAAGTGAAGCAACAGTAGCCTTTGATCGTTTATACGAAAGTTCAAATATAGACTTAAATCATATCAATTCGGTTGATTTTACCAATCCTATTACACAAATAGACATCGAAAATCTTGGCTTCGCTTATCGGGCAGGAAAACCTATTTTACAAAATCTTAACTATCATTTTGGAATCGGTAAATTATATTGCATTAATGGACAATGTGGTCGTGGAAAAACGACACTCTGTAAATTATTAGAAAAGTCATATACGTCATATTCTGGCAATATTTTAATTAATGGCGAGCATGAGTTGCAAAAAATTAATACTTTTGCATGGAAAAATAAAATAGGAGTAATAAGCCAAGAACCATTTTTGTTTAATGCAACTATATTTGAAAACATTGCACTGCATGCCAATTCTCAGGAAGAGATACAAAACGCCCTTCGAATTTGCGAAGAATACCATATTGTAGAACGTTTTAAGAATCTATCACAAGGTATTTTTTCTACAATTGGAGAGAATGGAATTCAGCTTTCTGGTGGAGAAAAACAATTAGTGGCACTCGCTCGAATACTAATCAAAAATCCAGATGTTCTAATATTAGATGAACCTACAGCTGCAATGGATCAAGATTTGGAAAATTTCACATGGAACACGTTTATAAAACTTTCTAAAAAAAAGATTGTATGCGTTGTAACCCATAAAAAACATATACTTGAACAATACAAAGAAAATATAAATACCTTGATACTGTAACCATGCGCGAGTTGTTATCTCATTACCTGCTTTCTATGAAACGATCTTACTTTTTTGAAGATCAAATAATAGGCATTGTCATTAAGAGCATTGTGGCTCTGTGGTTGCTTTTTTCGATGTGTGCGAGCGGTGCTATGCTACCTATGGCTATACGGGAACAAATACCTGATGTCAATTTACAATCCTTATTTTTTTATTTATTGGCAGGTTTATGTTGCATTGATTTGCTCATAAAATACATTAAAAAGAATTCGTTTTATCAAAAAATGCATCCGTATTTATTGCTTCCAATACCTAAATATAAATTATTTGGTATTGCGTTGTGCGCCGAAATTGTTTCGCCTTGGAACTGGTGGATGTTTGTATTTTGTTTGCCATATTTGGCGCAAGTATATTCTATCGCTTTGTGTTTATCCTTACTGTTTTTGGTCTGGGTATTAGCCATATTCAATAGTTTGCTTGTGCGTTTCGTAAAGAGTTTACTTAATTGGATTACACTCCAATTATTAGTTTGCATTCCATTTGCAATCGGTTATGGCAGTATAATACATTTCCGTTTGGCAGATGCAATATATGTTTTTATACTATCCTACCCATTTGTACCCTTTACGGCATCTATACTATTGTTGTTAGGATGCCTTTATTTGTTCCGAAAACTTAGTCAAAAAGAATTATATAACAGTTTGTCGTAAAATATAAATATAAACAATAATAATATGATTACAATTAAAGATCTTAGTAAAGCATTTAACCAACAAATTGCAGTAAATATTTCAGATTTACATATCGAAAAGAATGAATTAGTAGGTTTAGTGGGTAACAACGGTGCAGGTAAAACCACACTGTTACGTCTTATTTTAGACTTGTATCAAGCAGATAAGGGTTATGTACTAAGTAAAGGTATAAACGTAGCACAATCGGAAGATTGGAAGATTTACACAGGTGCATTTATCGACAGCGGTTTTTTAATTGATTTCTTGTATCCTAACGAGTACTTCAATTTTATCGGCAGACTGCATAATTTTAGCAAAGAAGAAATTAAAGAGCGTTTGAGCCAATTTGAAAAGTTCGCCAGTGGCGAAATTTTCGGACAAAAAAAATATATTCGTAACTTTTCGGCAGGAAATAAACAAAAAATAGGTATCATTGGAGCTATGTTTACACATCCAGAGATTTTATTGTTGGACGAACCGTTTAATTTCTTGGATCCGTCATCACAAAACGAAATGAAACGACTGCTCGCCTATTATCAAAAAGAATATGGTTGCACGCTTTTAATATCAAGCCACAATTTGGAACATATTACCGACATCTGTTCACGCGTAATTTTACTCGAAAAAGCTTTAGTAGTCAAAGACCTATTGGGCAACGATGTAGAAACCGCTCAAGAACTACAAACTTATTTTTTACAGTAAACTAATATTATAAATGATACAAATTCATCAATTACACAAAACCTATACCGCAAACGAAAACCTACACGTTTTGTGCGGTATAGATATTGACATTAAACAAGGCGAATTTGTATCCATTATGGGAGCATCCGGTTCCGGTAAATCAACTTTGCTCAATATTATTGGTTTATTGGATCAATTTGACAAGGGAAGTTATTTATTAGACAACGAAGAAATGTTTCAAATTGATGAAGACGCAGCTGCCGACATTCGTTTACACAAAATAGGATTTATTTTTCAATCATTCAATCTCATTCCGTACAAAACAGCTTTGGACAATATCAGCCTTCCCCTTTTTTATCAAAAAATAAATAAAAAAGAAAGGGATAATTTAGCTATTGAATTACTAAAATCCATGAATCTTGAAAAATGGAAATTGCATTATCCAAGTGAACTTTCAGGTGGACAAAAGCAACGAGTCGCTATAGCTCGCGCCATTATTACTAGACCCAAAGTAATTTTGGCTGATGAACCTACTGGTGCATTAGATAGCTCCACATCAAAAGATATCCTTCTATTACTAAGGCAAATAAACAAACAATACGGTAGTACCATTGTAATGGTAACGCACGACCCTGTCATCGCACAAAAAGCCGACCGAATAATTCGCATAAACGACGGAATAGTTGAGTGTTGATTAATTAATTGGAAAGTGCACATATTAGTTTGCGATAAAAATTCAAGAATATTTTAACCCTTTTTGGCTTGCATAGTCTAATGTAAATGCTCATTTTTGTAATTGCAAATGAAACTAGCTTTAATATCATATTTAGACAGTAAGCGACTTGCAAATATCGCATTAACGGCTATTAATTATGCCGAATCAATATGCTCTAAAAAAGTAATACTTAAAACAAAACCTTACGCTGCGTCAATAGAGCCTGCCAATTATTGCAATCTCAATTGCCCACAATGCCCTACAGGGAATGGCTCAATAAAAAAAGTTCCATTATGCCTGTCAATCGAAAACTTTAAAAAAATAATCAAGCCTTTACTACCTGAACTTACATACCTAAATTTGTATTTTCAAGGAGAACCATTTCTTAATGATGACCTGGCAAAAATGATAGAATACACACACAAAGAAAGAGTATTTACCTGCGTATCAACTAATGGTCATTTCTTATCAAAACAAATTTGCGAGGAACTAAAAAAAGCAAAGCTGGACAAACTGATAATATGCTTAGACGGTGCCACAAAAGACACATACGAAACATATCGCAAAGGAGGAGATTTTAATACAGTGATTGAAGGAATAAAAAATTCTGTAAAAGTAAAATTACCTGTTGAAGTGCAATGCTTATTACTAAAAAGCAACGAGCACGAAAAAAATGACATAAAACGACTATGTAAAAAACTTGGCGTATCAAAAATAAACTTTAAGAAGGCTCAATTTTACGATTACGAACTGATGCCCACAAAAAGCAGCGATAGAAGATACAAAGAAACAGAAGATGGCAAATACATACCCAAAAACGCTATGCATAACCGCTGTCAAAGATTATGGTCGTCAGTAGTAATATCTTCAGGCGGCGAAATACTTCCTTGCTGCTTCGACAAAGATGCATCACATAGTTTTGGGAATATATTTCAAGATTCTTTCTCTAATATTTGGCTTAGTAACAAAGCAAATACATTTAGACTTAATGTATTAAAGAATCGTAGCAGTATTCCTATCTGCATTAATTGTACGGAATAAAATAAGCAATATAAAAAATACCCCGAAAGTTTTTTAGTTTAACTTTCGGGGTATTATAATTATACTATGGTAATAAATCCGAATCAAGAGGAACTTCCATGAGCAAACGGAATCCCATATTGTAAAATGCATCATTTGTTGACGCTGTTGCTCTTTCTTTAGGATCACAATATTCTGCGTCTTGATCAAACCACCCTCCACGTACATTATATTTTACACCTGTTTTTTGTGCAGGATCAGTCTGCGGATCAGCCGTATATGGAGCATATTTGTCAGAACATAATTCTGCGACATTACCACTCATATCATATAAACCTATCTCATTGGGAGCTTTAGTACCAACTTTGTGAGACAATTCTTCCGGATTATTGCCAATATACCAGCCGACTTCATCTAAATTATCACTGCCGGAGTATTTTTTCCCAGTAGAATAGAATCCACCTCTCGCTGCATACTCCCACTCTGCTTCGGTGGGTAAACGGAATGTTCTACCGGTTTGCTCATTTAATGCACTGATAAATTGAGAAATCATACTGAAACTAACCCTCTCAACAGGAAGACTATCGCCTATCATTTCTGAGGGATTTGTAGACATTATTGCGGTCCATTCTGCTTGAGTTAATTCAAATTCGGCAATATAAAATGATTTTGAGAATGTTACTTTATGAGCGGGTGATGATTCATAACTTCCTTCATCTGTACCCATAATATAATTACCTAGTGTGTCGCGCTGTACTTTTATCATTTTTCCAACGACTTCTGTATCAATTACATTCGGCCATCTCTTTTCTATTTGATCTTGAGTTGGATCAGGTTCCGGGCCTGAGCATGAGCAAAGAGCAAAACAAAACACTGTTAAAAGTGCTGCTACTGCATTAAATCCAAATAATTTTTTGAGATTTATATTTTTAGTTTTCAAATTCATAACATTTATTTTTTAATGATTCGGTGAATAGATGTTCCATTCTCTGAGATAACTTGCAATATATAATTACCGGAAGGGCAATTACTTAAAGATATTTCTGAAGCATCTTTAACTTCGCTTAGAATACTACCTTGCAAATTAAATACTTTTATACTTGATATCGAAGATGGAGCCTGAACATAAACTACTCCGTCTGTAATTGTTGGGAATACTATATGACCGGTGCCGTCTGATTCCACATCATTAACTCCAACCTCGTGCGCAATATGACGTGAAGTTAGAATTTTAAATTCACCGGGAGCTAAAGTAATAGTTTTGCTTAGACGAGTTACATTAAATGCCTCGTCAGTCATATAATCATACCAAGTTCCGGTTTTTGTATAATTTACTGATGTTGTAACTGAGGCTTTAGCATCAAAATTACCCAACACAATTATATCAACCGAATTATTAACATCAATCTCATCTACATAATTAATATCGATTCGGCGCACTTTTACAAAAGATGATGTAGCACAATTTGTTAATACCACGTTACCTTCTTCAAAGAATTCCGGATTATCTGTTCTTAAATTAATAACTTTTGAAGACTGATTATATGCATTCATACGTAAAGCATCCTCATCCCAGTTTAAAGTCCATGGAACAGGCTTTCTGTATGTACGACATTCTTCTTTTATTTGACCGTCAGAACATGTATTAATAGAATAATCATAACCCATTTCTTCAAACTCCCACATCATCTTAGGGCCCGGAATAAGTTGAGCGAATGCAATCATTAAAGGAACACGAGCTAAGCGAGCATCTTCATTCTCTTTTAAGTTTCCGTCTCCATAAGCTAATGCTTTGTACATATTACGTTCTTCATCGTGACTTTCTGCATATCCAACCCAACCGGTTGTGAACATACCACCTTTGCCATTAGTATCAACAAAATTGCTGTTACTAGCGTAACCCATAGCTGCTTGACAATAACTATTGTTCATATTGCGCCAAGGGAACATACCATAATCTGATAAAACTTTTTCTTCGTCGTACTCGCTCAAATGCTCTAAAATAAATATTGCATTTGGATTTGTTGCAAATACCGTGTCATAATAATCTTTTATGATTTCTATACGACTAGCGTCATATTTACCCCATTTTCCAACATCGTCTTTACTGTCTTTTTGTGTCAAACCTTTAGTCAAGTCCATTCTAAAGCCATCAACTCTATACTCTTCTAACCAATAAGACAAAACTCTTTTGAAGAATTGTCGTGTACCTGTATACTCGTGGTTTATATCATGAAAGACATTATAAGGGTGTTTTGCGATTTTATTAAACCACGGATTTATATCGGAAGTTGCATTTCCTTCATAATACAACTTAGCCATTGGATTAATTCCGGTTGCATGGTTAAATACCATATCCAATATAACTGCAATACCACGTCTGTGGCACTCATCGATAAATTCTTTATATTCATTTCGAGTTCCGTATGCTTTGTCTGTTGCAAAGAAATGATTAGGATTGTAACCCCAACTGTCATTTCCATCAAACTCGTTTATCGGCATCAACTCTATTGCATTTATACCTAAATGTTCCAAATAATCAAGTTTAGACATAACACCGGCAAGGTCACTTGATGATACAAAATCTCTAATATGCAATTCGTATATGACAAGGTTATCTTTGTCTGCTATTTGAAAATCGTTCTGCCATTCGTACGGAGTAGGATCTTCGCCCCATAGCACTGAAACTAAACCATCACCTTTCCCTGTTGGATATGCAGGTAATTCCGAATCCATTTTTTTCTTGATATATGGGTCATTCCATGGATCCAGAATGATTTCTGCGTATGGATCGCTAATCTGTAATGATCCATCAACTAAATATTGAAAAGTATAATATTCTGATTTTTCAGGTAAATCAAAAGAACGCCAGAATAATACGGTTGCCAATGAATCTTGTGATGGTTCCAATACTGATTTTGTCCAAACACTATCGCGCTTCATTTGATAAGCTTCGTTCATCGACCAATCATTAAAATCGCCGATAACATATACATTATTGTTAAAAGGAGCACGCAATACTAATGTTATAGTAGCAACATCGCCGTTGATTGTTTTATTTATTCCTTCTTTCATACCTGCTGGAACAGGTTCGTCTACAACCGGGGATTTAACGTATATAGCAAGACTATCTGAAACTTCCTCTTCACCAATTTCGGCAGTAACCTTAATAGGAACATATCCGGATTCGGTTATTGTGTATTCGTAGGTCAACAAATTATTTGAAATTTCAGACTTAATAATACCGTTGACTGTCAACTTCATATTTGAAGATTCAGACGCCTCAGCATTTATACTAATAGTCTCACCTTGCTCGTATACGCTCCCATCATTTAAAGAAGTTATTTTTACTGCAAACTCATCACCATTATATAACGTATACAAGATGTCATTGCCAGACGCAGTCTTACCCTCTTTAGTTCCGTCTGCATTTCTAAATACGAATGCTAACTTAGTTACAACCTCATCTTCGGTTAAATTATAATACTGACGCATTCCGCCTTCTATGTGCAAACTCCACCTAGATTCGTCAATTTTTGTCATTTTATATTTATCAGAATTATTCAACCATACAGGTGCATGCTTCCAATCATTGTCTCCTGTACTTGCTGTAGTTATTACACCTGTATGTGCATAACATTCTGTTTCGCCGAGCATTACTCCATTTCCCAAAGACGCATCAAAAATTACATCAAACTCTTCTGTTCTATCTTGTTTAATAAAAGCTGTTGGAGAAGTTGTTACTTGGGCATTTAGAGAAAAGAATAATCCCAAAAATGGGATGCAAATTAGTAGTTTTTTTATTTTCATATATTAGGGTTTGTTTGTAAATAACGTTGCAAGATAGTATTTTTTTTAGTAAAAACAAAAAAAAAGGAGCCCAACTAAAGTCAGGCTCCCTAAAATATGTTCTATAATATACTATTTTGCAAGTTTTATTGTTGCAGGCGCTTCTTGAATTGCTTTTGATTTTTTCTTTGATATATCATAAGAAACAGGGACTGCGATAAATAATGTTGAGTATGTTCCTACTAATACACCAACCATTAATGCAAATACAAATCCGCGGATTGTTTCACCACCCAACATAAATATTACTAACAAAACTATAAACGTAGAGAATGAAGTACTAAATGTACGAACTAAAGTTGCATTTACTGCTTCATTAATAACATCCTTTTGATTACGTTTAGGGAAATTAGTTTTCAACTCACGTACACGATCAAATACCACCACAGTATCATTAATTGA
Organism: Bacteroidetes bacterium ADurb.Bin302; assembly: GCA_002069025.1. The sequence goes on from MWBK01000120.1 coordinate 35,137, forward strand.
ATAACCAATCACCGTTAGAATCGCAGCAATAAATGCCTGATCAATTTCCATTGAGAATGGCATAATGGTATAAGCTAATGAATAAATACCCAGAATAAATATAGTATCATGTACCAATGAGCTTAAAGCACCAACACTATATGAAACGTTTCTAAAACGAACCAATATATACAAGAAAATTACAATCAATGAGAACACTACAGCCATAAATGCTGCATTTTTGATGTCATTAGCAATAGCAGGTCCCACTTTTTGTGAACTTTGTACACCTAAAGACGAAACATTAGCATCTGTAGACAAATTAGCTTTTCCGTTATCAATAATATAACCCTTAATAAACATTTCCTTTGAAACACCATCTTTAGCTAATTTTGGTTGTAAAGATTTATAGATAATATCTTCGACCTCATCATCAATGGTCTTAGAGTTATCTGCAATCTTATAGTTGGTAGAAATACGGACTTGATTTTCATCACCTATGGTTATTACTGATACTGAAGCATCAGTAAATCCGGGTGCCAACATTTGCTTAATTTCTTCTGTATCAACTTTTTCAGCGAAACGAACTACATAGTTACGACCACCGGTAAAGTCAACGCCTTGATTCAATCCGCGAACCGAAAGAGATACTATTGCAATTAATACAAATGCACATGAAAGTATGTAACCGAACTTACGGATTTTAATCCAGTTTACATTAACACCTTGCAACAAGTTCTTAGAGAATGATGTAACAAAAGTTAACTTAGATACAGAGCCATTATCAACCATCTTATCATAAATGACACGTGTAATAAATACAGCAGTAAAGAATGATGTTATAATACCGATAATCAATGTCGTTGCAAAACCTTTGATTGGGCCTGTACCAAAATAGAACAAAATGACACCGGTCAATAATGTTGTTAAGTTTGAGTCAATAATTGCAGACAATGCATTTTTATAACCATCTGAAACTGCAGATTTGTGCGTTTTACCTGCTGCCAACTCTTCTTTTATACGTTCGTAAATAAGAACGTTAGCATCGACTGCCATACCCATTGTTAAAACGATACCTGCGATGCCGGGTAATGTTAATACTGCTTTAAATGAGGCCAATATACCTACCAAGAAGAATACATTTGCCAACAAAGCTACATCTACTATTAAACCTGGAACCAAACCATACATTAAAATCATGTATAGCATAACAACAATAAATGCTATCAAGAAAGACCATAAACCTTGAGTAATTGCTTCATGGCCCAAAGATGGTCCAACAACATCTTCTTGTACAATACGCGAAGGAGCAGGCATTTTACCTGACTTCAATACATTTGCTAAGTCTTTTGCTTCTTCAGTAGTAAAATTACCTGAAATTTCAGAACGGCCTCCTGATATTTCGGTGTTAACGGTCGGGAATGAATAGACCATATTATCTAACACGATAGCTATGCTACGGCCGATGTTTTCTTTAGTTAAACGAGCCCATGTTTTTGCTCCTTCAGGATTCATGGTCATACTTACCGTTGAGTTTGCAGAGAACTGACTCAAATCATTACGAGCATCCGTAATTACGTTACCGCCAAGAGGTGCTTTACCATCACGGTTTGTTATTTTAATAGCAACTAATTGATATATTAATCCTTTTTCATCAATTGGCTTAACTGTCCAACGGAATGCTAAATCGCGTGGTAGTATTTCTTTTACTTGACGTAAGTTTAAGTATTCATTAACTTTTGCCGTATCACGAATACTAACCATAGCTATAGCCGGAGTAGGAATTAATTGACCACCACTTTGATTTATCATCATAATACTGAACAAAGGATTCTCTTTTGCAAATTGTTCTATCATTTTTGATGAATCTTGAGCAGCAGCACCAATTTTTTCCAATTGAACTTTTATAGAATCAGACTCACTAACAACTTTTTCTGATTTTGCCACTTCCGCTTTTGCTTTTTCTGTATTCTTTTCAACTGAAGTAGTATCAGCTCCTTTTAAGTATTCACGAACAGCAGCATTTGCAAGTTCTAATGAAGAATATATTTCTGTTAAGTTATATGTTTCCCAGAACTCCAAACTTGCAGAACCTTGTAGCAATTTACGAACACGTTCAGGTTCTTTAATACCCGGTAATTCAATTAAGATACGTCCATTGGTTTCAAGACGTTGGATATTTGGTTGAACTACACCGAAACGGTCTATACGAGTACGCAACACATTAAACGAGTTATCTACAGTTGCCTGAACTTCTTGTTTCAAGACATCAATAACTTCTTTATTTGTACTTTTTAAAAATATACGATCTTTTAAATCGAATGTAGTAAATACTGCAGAAAGACGAGCATTAGGATCGATTTCTTCGTAGGCCTCTTGGAATAAAACCAAAAAGTCTTTTTGACTAACTGCCTGACGTTCAATAGCTAAATTTATTGCCTTGTTAAAGGTTTCATCTTTGGTATTGCCTGATAATGTTCTTACAATATCCGGAACGGATACTTCAAGAATAACATTCATACCGCCTTTTAAGTCAAGACCCATGTTAAGTTCGTTTTCACGACACTCTTTCAAGGTATATCCTAACCAAACCTTTTCTGTTGCCATTGAGTCCAAATAATGATACTCATTCATTTTGTTACCATTGGCATATTCTGCTGCCTTGCTGTTGTAATGCGCTGTTACTGCATTAAACGACAAGTAAAAAAGGCAGACCAACGCCAATGCGATGGCAAACAATTTTACAAATCCCTTGTTCTGCATATTCGATTGATATTAAATGATTTTTACAAAAATTAGGGTGCAAATATACTCTATTTTTTATATTCGACCAAACTTTCGCGTCTTGTTATGTTATTACTTACTACTTCTTAAAATACAATGAAAAATAATTATATAATCAGCATTGCATCCCCATAAGCACCAAACTGGTATTTTTCCTTTACTGCAACATCGTATGCATGCATTACTTGATCATAACCACCGAAAGCTGCAACAAGCATAAGTAACTGTGAATATGGAGAATATAAATTACTTACCATTGATGTTGCAACTGTAAAGTCGTATGGAGGAAATATAAACTTGTTTGTCCAACCATCAAATGGTTTGATTTTTCCCTCAGTACATACTGCTGTTTCGAGGGCACGCATAACAGTAGTACCAACTGCACAAACTTGACGTTTTTCGTCTTTTGCAACATTGACTACTGATGCAGCTTGATCCGTAACAATCATCTGCTCAGAATCCATTTTATGTTTAGTCAAATCTTCTACATCTATTTCTCTAAAATTACCTAAACCGGCATGCATTGTTACGAAAGAAAAGTTTACGCCTTTAATTTCCAAACGTTTCATCAACTCTCTACTAAAATGTAAACTTGAAGCCGGTGCTACAACTGCACCTTCATTTTTCGCAAATATAGACTGATAACGTTCTGTATCTTCGGGTTCAACAGGGCGTTTAATAAAACGTGGAAGAGGAGTCTCTCCCATACTGTATAGGGTTTGTTTGAATGTATCATGGTCTCCGTCAAATAAGAAACGCAATGTACGACCACGAGATGTTGTATTATCAATAACCTCAGCTACTAATGAATCATCTTCTCCGAAATACAATTTATTACCTATTCTTATTTTACGAGCAGGATCTACAAGTACATCCCACAAACGTAAATCAGGATTTAATTCACGTAATAAAAACACTTCTATTCTTGCTCCTGTTTTTTCTTTATTTCCATATAGACGAGCCGGAAAAACTTTGGTATCATTAAAGACAAAAACGTCATTCTCGTCAAAATATCCAAGAATGTCTTTAAATACCTTGTGTTCAATCTCTCCTGTTTGACGTTTTAATACCAAAAGACGAGATTCGTCTCTATTGGCAGATGGCTTTTGAGCCAACAACTCTTCAGGTAATTTGAACTTAAACTGAGATAACTTCATAATATAAAAATGAATATTAATAAAAAATCATTGTAACTAATTCACAGTAGCAGGCAATGTATCTATCATTGATTTAAAATCTTCAAAAGACATGCATTTGTCTAATGTTATATCTCCGACTCTAGTTCTGCGCAAACCTATAAGATGCGCTCCACTTTGCAATGCTACACCAATATCACGAGCTAATGCACGAATATATGTTCCTTTACTACACACAACTCTGATTTTTACAATGGGCATTGAAAATTCCAATAACTCAATTGAATCAATCAAAAGTGGTTTTGCATTTATTTCTACATCATCACCTTTACGAGCATATTCGTAAGCGCGTTTGCCATTAATCTTAACGGCCGAGTATGCCGGCGGCACTTGTCTTATTTCTCCTACAAAATCAGACAACACATTCCGTAATAGTTCTTCTGTAATGTGCTCTGTTGGATATGTCGCATCAATTTCTTTTTCCAAATCGAATGAAGGCGTCGTAGCACCTAATTTCAAAACTGCTTCATACTCCTTTGTTTGATATTGAAATTCGTCAATCCTTTTTGTAGCTTTACCTGTACACAATATCATAACTCCGGTAGCCAAAGGGTCTAAGGTCCCGGCATGACCTACTTTTAATTTCTTTACTCCCAAATAATTAGTAATCGCCCATCTCACTCTGTTTACAAGCAAAAAAGATGTCCAATGTAAGGGTTTATCAAAGCAGAGTATTTCGCCTTCTTTAAAATCCATATCACAAAGAATATGCAATTGCTATTCCACCTACAATCACACAATAAACGGCAAAATATATCAATTTTCCTTTTTTGACAATATTAATCATGAAGCGGCAAGCAATACAACCGGATACAAATGCGGCTATAAATCCGATTATTAAAGACATATAAGAAATGCCCATTGGTGCACCTTCTTTTGCCAAATCGATAAATTCTAGAAATGCTTCACCTAAAATCGGAACTAAAACCATCAAAAATGAAAATTGCGCCATGTTCTCTTTTTTATTACCTAATAGTAAACCTGTTGCAATAGTTGTTCCGGAGCGTGAAAGACCCGGTAGAACTGCTACTGCTTGGCTTAAACCGATAATAAAAGCATCAATATATGAAATTTCATTTCTCTGACGAGGTTTTGCAAAATAAGCAAATGCTAATAGTAATGCTGTTACTAATAAACAAATCCCTACTAATAACAAACCATTTCCAAAAAAGCTTTCTACTGCATCCTTAAAAAATACGCCTACAATAAATACAGGAATCATAGAAACAATTAATTTAGCTATATATGTTTTCTCAGGATTCCATGCTTTTGTTGTAAATGTCCCTTTAAACAACAATTTAATTTCATTCCATAGTATTACAATTGTACTTAGTACTGTAGCTGCATGAACTACAATTGCAAAGGTCAGATTTTCTTCTCCGGCTGTTCCAAATAAGACTTGACCTATTTCAAGATGTCCGCTGCTACTAACCGGCAAGAACTCTGTTAAGCCTTGCACAAAACCTAATACTAGGGCTTCATACCATTCCATAGATTATTCTTTATTTTGTTTAGGACGGTAGCAAATTGCCACAATAATTGACAAATAGCCAAAAAAAACAACCATAGGGGCTACAAATATCCGGCGGAAACTGAATATATCAGGCTCGAAAGTATTTGGTCCTGAATTTTTACCAATCAACATTAATGCTAATCCAACAACAATAATCAATACCCCAATACCCATTAGCCAAATATTTTTACGCGCTATGCGAAACTTCAAATTATCTTCATTATTATTACTCATACTCAAATTTATTATTATTGAACAAAAAAAACACTCTTAAATATAATACATATCATCAATGGTGAGACGCAAATATCTGCTAACAGATAAATATGTTGCAATAATTGTAATTACTACACCTGACAATATCATTACAAAGAATGAAACTAAAAGAGTGTTCAACATTTCTGTTGTAAGTAATGTTGATATTTCCGATTGAGCCCAGAATAGAATTGCTGAAAGCATACCCATTGCTATAACTGCGGACAATATTCCTGTAATTGCACCTTGCAGTAAAAACGGACGTCTGATAAATGAGCTTGTTGCACCAACAAGTTTCATTGTATGTATCAAGAAACGTTTTGCATAAACACTTAAACGAACAGTATTGCTTATTAAGGCGTAAGATATAAGCAATAACAGAATTGAAAACACAGAAAGTACAGCTGATACACGCTTTACATTGTCGTTTACAGCCTCTATCAAATTCTTTTGGTAGATAACTTCTTTCACTTCAGGCATACGACGAAGTTCTGTTTCAATTCGAGCAATACTATCATTATTGGCATACTCCGAATGTAATTTCATTTCTACGGATGCCAACAAAGGATTATATCCTAAAAACTCTACAGGGTCTTGGCCTAACTCTTCAGCCAATTCTTTCGATGCCGCCTCTTTATCTATATACTCTGTTGATTTTGAATATTCCGATGCATCTAATGTTTTAAGGAGCTTCTGCACATCAGCATCTTTAACATTGTCTTTAAGTACAACCGATAATGTTAGGTTTTCTCTAACAAGTACTGACAATTCGCCTGCCATCAATAATAATGCAGTAGTAACACCTATTAAGAAAATAACCAATGAGATACTGATTATAGATGTTATACGTGAATTAAAAAGATGATTCGCATTTATTTTAGATTTATTCATTTGAACTCGTGTTTTTAACTTGATTTACAAGTGTTTTTGAACGTTTCTCTTTAAGTTTTGCAAAGATAATATATGCAAAAGCCAATGTCAATAGGATAGAACTAATTAATGCTAAAATATTTCCTATATCGTATGACTTCGGTTCAAATTTAAATGTAATATCGTATGAACCGGGTTCAAGATACATTGCACGTAATAAGTAGTTTGCTCTTATATGTGGCAATTTTTTATCTCCATTATAAGCCTGCCAACCTTTATAATAAAAAATTTCAGAGAATACAGCCATTTGCGGTGTATCAGACTTAAATGCATACTTAAGTTCGTTAGGACTATATGAAATTAATTGTATAAATGCATCTCCTTTTTTAAAATCGGTTTTAGGGCACTCTGACGCATATTGTTTATCAACAAGCAGCGTTTGTTTTAAATTGGTCTTGTCCAATAGAGATATTTCATCATCAGGAGTATCAACAAATTTAATATTATCAACAAGCCATGCATTTCCAAAGGCTGATTTATTAAGTAATGGCAATGCTGATGGATGATAAATAAGATATCTGGTATTAAGCATATTAAGAATATTCATATTCACAAATACACTATCAGCATCTTGCTCACTACGTATAGTTGATAATTCTTTTTGCAAACGCATTATTTCCGGAGCTAATTGTACATCTATAAGTTCTTGATAACGCCTTAATTTTACGGCACTATATCCACCAACGGTTTTATGGAAATATGAAGGTTGAGAACTGTTGAAAATATCTACAGTTAAGTCTAAAACTCTATAGTCTAATGTTTTATCATCTAAAATATAGCTATCTGCTGTAGAAGGTTTGTTTTCGTTCTTCAAGTTTCGTGTTGATACAAAGTTCGAATCGTTTAAGTAACGGTTAGCGATTGGGAGCATATCGGCCGTAAATAAAACAGCAAATACCAATACAACCCATTTTGTATTAATCTTGCGTTTTACAGAAATCCATAAAACTACAGCAGCGGCAAATACAAAAGCAAATGAACGTATGGCATCAGAACTAAGCATTTCTTTTCTGTCTAATGGCAACGTTTCTTGCAAAAATGCATAACTATCGGTAAATGACTGATCGTTAGGGCTTGTGAAATCGCCGGCTAAAGAAGGTATCATCCATAATAACAAAGAAATTCCTCCGACTATTCCGAAGGCAATGTAAAGACTCTTATTTTTAACTGATTTGGATAAATTATCAGATAACATTTCTTTTAAGGCTAATATTGCCATGATACACATCGCCAAACAAGTTATGGTCAATGTCATAGAAACTGTTCTGAATTTGTTGTACATCGGTACATAATCTATAAAAAAGTCTGTAAGTGGCATGAAATTTTTACCCCACGACAATAGCAAGCCTATAACTGCTGCTGCAAAAAGCCACCAACGCTGACGAACAGGTACAATAAGTAGTCCTAATACAAACAAGAAACAAATAATAGCGCCTACATATACAGGACCTGCAGTAAATGGCTGCGTTCCCCAATACAAAGGTAAATTAAAGGAGTACATCAACTCGGTTAAGTTTCTTGCTTGGAAATTATCAGGATTATTCTGTATGATATAATCAAGTCTTTCTCTTTCCGGTTTAGTTAATTCTTTACCTGTTTTCTTGTATCCTGTAAGTTCAGAAATTGTTTGTGCTGTGTTTGAGTTTTCATCTAAAGTTCCGGACGATGCCCCTCCCATAAAGTTAGGTATAAGCAAGGTCATAGATTCGTTAATGCCGTAACTCCATTGAGTTATATAGTCTTTATCCAAACCATGACTATCCGAACCTTTAACTGTAAGGCCATTACTCTCGCCACGCATTGTTGCTTTAACATACTCTGCAGTAGTTATGAGTCGAGTTGCATTCATGCCTACGGCAAGAACAGCTCCAATAAGTAAAATTCCTATGTTCTTGAAAAATTTGGGTAGGGTTTTTTCTTTTATGGCAAATATTAATTCGGATACTCCGAAACATATTATCATTATTAAAGTGTAATATGTAATTTGAACGTGATTTGCATATAGTTCTAAACCTAAAAACAAGGCTAACATAGCAGAGCCTAGCCATGGATTTTTCTTGAAAGCTACATAAACACTGGCTATTATAGTAGCCATATATGCAATTGCAACTGCTTTTGTATTATGCCCTGCAACAATAATTATTAAATTATACGAGCCGAAGGCGAAAGCTATTGCTCCTCCCATTGACAAATATGGACTTGCACCAAAAGCCAATAGTAAAATATAAAATCCTATCAGATATAAAAATACCCTATATGTAGGTCCGGGCAATACTCGCAAACAAGTATCTAAATACTTCAAAATACTTGAAGGCTGATCCATTGATATTTGATATGTGGGCATACCACCAAACATCGAATTAGTCCACAAAGTTTGTTCGTCGTGAGTTGCGTTGTAGTCAGCAGCTTCCTTACTCATTCCTACATAACTTCTTGTATCTTGTCCGAATATCGTTTTACCCTGAAATACAGGAGACAAATACATAAATGTCAGAATTAAGAAAACTAAAACTGCCACAAGGTGTGGTGCATATTTTTTCATATAAAAACAGTTTGCATTAAAAGTGCCAAAGATAAGCATTTTTTTTGCCTAATACTTGCACAAGGACTAAAAACTAATTAATTTTGTCGTCCTATTTTTTTAATCGGGGTGTAGCGCAGATGGTAGCGTGCTACGTTCGGGACGTAGAGGTCGCAAGTTCGAATCTTGTCACCCCGACAAAATAAAATGGATGTTGCGTTTTTATAAATGCTAACCTTATTTTGTTTCAGCGCGGGATGTAGCTCAGCCCGGTTAGAGTACGCGTCTGGGGGGCGCGTGGTCGCAAGTTCGAATCTTGTCATCCCGACAATAAATAAAGACCAATTGTTTGATTTTTCAAATGATTGGTCTTTATTTGTTCTGCAATTTGTTCTGCTTTTTAATTTTTACGTACATATATATTTGATAATAAATAATTGTTACATTTGCTTCGTGAAGAATAGCACTCCTAAATATGGCCGATTTTATAATACTGCTACAATCAAATATAGTAGTTTAAGTTTATTATTTTGCATCACACTATGTTTTGCACTAATAAATTCATACTCTGTTGAAGACAACAAGCAAAACTATTTCATCCAACCGAATGCCGGATCTATTTGGGAAACGCAAAATCTGCCAATACAATATCTATGTACACCAACACGACAAATAATAATATCAGACGGTAGACACTCTGTGAATTACGGATTTTCTGCATTTTATTTATTGAAAGCGAACACACTAAAGATTGCGCAAAAAATCAGTAAGATGACAAAGCCTGTTTTTCTGCCTGAACTAGCAGAGTTAAAAACCTGCTTGTTATATCCGTTTCATGGTTTTTGGTAGAAAAAGTTCTCTTTTTTAATATGAGATTCGCACCCCAAAACTAATAAACTACTAAAAATACAATCATGGGTATAACTATTGTTGGAGTTATTCTATTAGCATTATTTATTGTTCCTTTCGCAGTATTACAAATAAGTAAACATAGCAAAAAAAGAAGGATAAAAAAAGATAATGAACCTGCATAAAATAATAAGCCCTCGGAACTCCGAGGGCTTATTATTTTATATGTACTATTTAAAATCTTTGCACTGCTAAAATTTATCACTAATCCAATCAAACGCAGATTCAATAGGATTCGGTTTAGATCCTAGAGATTCGGGTTTTGCAGGTGCCCCACCAGGTTCTACTGTTGAACCATACCAATCCATTATATCATGTTCAACTTCCATTACAATAACCTTAACTTCAGGCTTAATATACTTTTTCATAACTCTTATTTCTTTATTAATTTAATCGTTTGATTGCCTACCTTAATCCAATACATACCTTTCTCGATAACAGGTAAAGCTAAATTAGAACCATCAGACTCACCGGAGTAAAGAGTACGAATACTATTACCTACAGCGTATGAAGAAAATTCACTCATATTCTTAATATATAATACATCACCTTCTATGTATGCAAATACACCATTTCCCATATTTTCTGATACCACAGTAGTAATGTCATCGGCAGCTTTTATAAGAAGTTCGTAATTAGATATTAGTCCTTTGCTGGAAGCGAACGAATATTCACCATCATTATTGAAATTATGCACTGCAACACCATCTTTCAACAAATACAATGTAGAACCATCGTTAGGAATTTTATTTGTATTTATATACAAACTATAATTACCTGCAGCAGGGGCATACATACGGAATGTTAAATGAGCAGCACCATCTTTTAGTTTTGCTTCATAAACGCTTAAGTTCATATTGTCATAATCAACACACCATAACTGAGCAGTTGAAGCAGATGTTGGGGTTCCCATTTTTTCTACATCTTTTCCTATTACATAAGATTCACTAGCTGATTCGTTAGCGGATACGAATAATTGGTCTGACATTTCATCACCCGCAACTGCTATCCTTAGATTATATATACTGCTAATGTTTTCTGAAGCGCCACGTAATGAATTACGGGTTCTTTTTGTTAAATCAAGCACAGACGACATTCCATTTCCTTGTTGAATAAAGAAAGGAACACCTACTACAAAAGACTCATCCAAAAGAGATACTGTTAAATACTCTTTTGCGCCGTTTTTATAAACTTGAGCAAACATAACATCCGAATTTACATCTACGTGGAATAATTGTGTATTTGCTAAACCATTCCAACCCGTATCTTTAATTTTTGCAGAAGCAAACTCACTAACTGATAAAGTTGTTTGACTTGAAACAAGTGGAGATCCTTCTGTTTTTACAAAACGTACGTCATTATAACCATTTGATGCAAAAATATAGAACTTACCCGGTTGCAATGTAGACTTAACATCAGTCATAACCCAACCAGAACCAGTAGAAGCACGTTTTGCACCATCATATTCTTGTACATAATATTGATCACCATATACCATCTTTATAATCTGATCACCTGACTTACGATATATGCCATTTTCTAAACTTACAGGGAATGGAACACTAAATGCATACCATTTCTTAGGTGATACGGTGCCTGACGGATCTAAACTTTTATCCATGCTTGCTGTTCCTGTAATCTGTAACTGACCGCCTAATTCACGATATTGACCGGAAACGCCATTCATTGTTTCAATAACAAAATCATTTACAACAGATAAACCTCCGGTGATAGTAATATCGCCATTTGATTTAACTATCAAATTCTTAATTGTCTTACCTTGTCCGTCAAGAGTAATAGATTTCGAAATTATCAAATCTTCTTCCGGCAAATTAGCCCATAATACAACTTCCTGGCCGTCTTCATAAGCATTTATTGCATCAGTTAGGTTATCGTAAACCACATCACCAATACTTGCAATAAATTGAAGTGCTACTGTTATTGATTCAGATTGTAAATTAAGTTCATCATTGTACAAAGCTGCAACTACAAAAGTATAATCTGTAAATGGTTCCAAACCTGTTACATTGTATTTTGTATCGCTTGTAATATAGCTTTGTCCTGTAGTTATATTGCTTAATTTATAGCCTGTTGCTCCTTCTACAGCATCCCAATATAAATTAAGAACTGTTTTCTTTAAATCACCGGCACGTAAGTTAAGTGGTGCTGCCAATGGAGTGGTTGCGCCTGTAACTTTGATTGTGGCAGACAATCCGTTATATACAACTAAGCTGCTAGATTGAGGTGTGTCAAGTACTTTTGGTGCATATGTAACTGTAACTGTACGCTGTCCTAAGCTACATGCAGGAGCTGCATCAAACGAAACTGTGTAATATTCGTTGTCGCTTTGTACTTTAAGATTAGCAATATTAGCATAATCAGCAGTGAATGTACGTTGAGCTGTTTTGCCTATTTGAACATTGCCAAAATCAAGTGATGTTGTAGAAACAGATAAGCTGTTTTTAAGACTTACTTGAATATCTGTAATATATTTACTTAATGTTGCACCTTCTTTGGCAAAAAAACGAATAGCAGTTGCATTTTCACTTAATTGATAAGCAAAACTAGCATATACATCACTCAAAGAAGGATTAGCAACATCTTTCCACTCACCGCCGATACGTTGTTGAACAAAAAAGAAATTAAAACCTCCCCAAGTTTTTTTTGCTTTAAAATACACCATATTAGGTACCCCGTTTCCCCATTCAATCGCCTCTGTTGCTTCTCCACCAAAACTGCTAATCGTCGTAGTTATAGTATATGTAGCATTTGTTTCAAACAAATAACAATCATTGCTTGGTTTTTCAAATGCCTTGGTAGTAAATTCGACACTAGCCTGATTAGACTGATACTCGCCTATTACAGCCGTTATCTTTATTTGGTATGTTGTAGATTGTGATAAACCATCAAATTCAAATGTAGTATCATTAACTTTTGTAGTTTCGTTTGTGGTTTCATTAATAATGTTGTAAGCCTCTGCATCAGCTACAGCATTCCACGAAAGACTAGCAGAACCATATCCTATATTGCTAACTTGCAAGTTTGTTGGAACCCCTATTGTTTTAGTTTTAACATTAACAGATGTTGATGCAGCATAAGCATTTTCGTACACATCAAGAGCTCTTACATTAAATGCATATGTATTATCCGGCGTTAAATCTGAAATTGTAGTTGAAGTAGCACCAACTTTATATGTTTTTCCATTTGTTGTATTAGTAAGAAGGTATGCGCTTGCACCACTAACTGCATTCCATGATAAATTAACAGATGTGTATGATACATTGCTTGCCGTCAAACCGCTTGGTATAGCCAATGAACCGGTACCTTTAACCGTTACATTGGTTCCTCCTACATTAATTGTAGCAGAAACAAGTCCTGTAGTAGTTGGTGTAAATGTTACTTGCACAGTTGTATTACCATATCCGCAATTACTATCACCAATTGAAGTTTTATCAACAGAGAAAACTCCCGCATTGCCGGAACTTACAGAACCAGATTTTGATGAATAAGCTACATTAATTGTTTTTGTTGAAGTTTTACCCACTTCTACCGATCCAAAATCAATACTTGCGGGCGATGTAACATTGATGTATGAGGCTTGGGTAACTTTGACATTTCTAAAATATCTTCTGTATGATCCACCCCAAGGAAATTCAAATTTAATTGCAGTCGCATTGACATCTAATTGAACTGAAAAGGATTTATAGCTATTTTTTGCTAAATTTGATGGTCCTATAGATTGAATCTCGTCCCATGTATCGTTCAATTTTTGGTAAACCTTAAAACTACCTATTGCTGTTGACATAGTTTTATATGCCTGATATGACAAAATAGAAGCTGGACCGTTAATGGCAAATTCTTTTGAACCTCCTAAGCCAAGACTAAATTCAGTTTGCGCATCAAGCACATAGCACTGTGCCCCTGCAAACTGTGCAGCACTTAAAAATAACGCTAATAAGAATATCAATTTCTTTTTCATATATTTCTTGTTTGTGAGTTTTTTTAAAATTTAAAATTCGTAATCAACACATACTCTATCATCAACTATACGTTTAATATATCCTGCAACTCTTATATGAGCTTCATGCACTTGATATGCATCCAAGTCTGCTAAATTTTCGAAACTTGTATCAAGAACAACGTCATAATTCGATGGTGAGGAAGCATCTAGATTAATACCTACATGAATGGATTTTAGACAAGGGATTAATCCCGACAGATTTTCGAGGTTTTGTTTAGTGAGATGCGCATTTTCCGCTTTTGTTTTACCCTCAGCATTTGCTTTGAGTTTCCACATAACGAGATGTCTTATCATAAAAATCTTTTTTTACGCGACAAAGATATATAAAAAATATGTTCTGCAGCATATCTTAAATGTGAAAAATAATGTTACAAAACATGATTTTTACCGCGTATCCCATGAAATGGCAGTTTTATTTATTGCATTAAATGTTAAAATCAATATTATTTACACATCTTTTTCGGCAATATTTTACAAAATCACAAATTTTGTACTGCTTATTTACTAAAAAAGGAATATGGAGCAATAAATATTAATAAATGTTTATAAAAAACAGAAGAGCGATGAATTTTATAATTGCGTATTCCATAAAAAATGCCGAATATTGCACTATTAGTTATTGAAGCAAAAAACAAATAAAAATAGACCCACTCATCGCAGCTATATCAGCAGGAAATTGCGCAATTGTTAAACCATCAGAATTATCACCTGCCACATCTAAACTTATAGGAGATATTATAAGCAATAATTTTGAACAATCATATATAGCAGTTGCAGAAGGAGGTAAAGAAATTAGCGAAGCCCTATTGTCAGAACAATTTGATTACATATTTTTTACAGGAGGCACTTCTATAGGACGAATAGTGATGCAAAAAGCTGCAGAAAACTTGACTCCCGTTACACTTGAATTAGGAGGAAAAAGCCCTTGCATTATTGACAAAAGCGCAGATATAGAACTTGCAGTAAAACGCATTTTATTTGGTAAAATAATTAATTCGGGACAAACCTGTGTTGCACCCGATTACTTGCTTGTGCATGCCGATATAAAAGACAAAATTAAAGATGCATTCGTTAAATACAGCACAAAGATGCTAGGAAAAAATGCATTAGAAAACAAATCATATCCGCGTATAATTAATAGGCGTCATTTTGACAGATTAGTTGCATATTTACAAGATGGTGAAATTATATCAGGAGGTGAATATCGTACAGACACACTTCAAATAAGCCCTACCTTACTATCTGTAAATGGTTTAAGTAGTAAAGTTATGGAAGAAGAAATTTTTGGTCCAATACTTCCTATAATCACATACAGCAGCACAAACGAAGCTATCAATATAATCAATTCCAGACCCAAGCCATTGGCATTATATTTATTTACAACAAACTCAAGTGTAGATTCTAATGTTATAAAAAATGTATCATTTGGAGGAGGATGCATTAATGATACTATCATACATCTTGCATCGCCTAAACTACCATTTGGAGGAGTTGGAAGTAGTGGTATGGGCTCATATCACGGGAAATACGGATTTGACACCTTCAGCCATCACAAAAGCATCTTAAAAAAAGCTAATTGGCTAGATTTACCGTTCAGATATCCCCCATTCAGCAAAATCAAATTGCAACTAATAAAATTATTCTTGGGATAAAAAAACAAAAAATCATTGAGATAAGAATCAACATGTTTTATAATATGCTGACTCTAACTCGTTTATACGTTTCCTGTATCTGATATGAAATAAAATTGCAGCTACTCCTAATCCGAATACGAACCCTAACCAAATGCCTGCAGCCCCCATTTTAAAGACAAATGCAAATATATATCCTATTGGAAGATTAATACAGATATATGATATGAAAGCATATATTACAGGGCGTTTTACATCGGTCAAGCCTCTTAAGATTCCTATTCCTACAGATTGCATTCCATCAAACAATTGAAACAAGCCGACAAATAATAATAACTGTGCTGCAAGTTCAATAACTGCTGCGTCTTCGGTAAATGCGATTGGTATTATATATCTGAAACTCAATATTAATAATCCCAGAATAAAATTAGTTGCTAAACATAGATGGATTGAAGCTGATGCAGCCATCCGCAATGCTTTAAAATCGCGTAAACCCAATTGATGACTAACTCTAATGGTTGTTGCAGTAGATATGCCTAAAACTACCATAAACGCTATGGTTGAAATATTTTGAGCAATTTGATGTGATGCCAAAGGGACAGCCCCAAGCCAACCTACCATTATCGCAGAAAAAGCAAATGCAGATATTTCAAGTACCATTTGACCCGCAATAGGCAAACCAAGCGAGTGCAATTCTCTTAATACTTTAAACGAAAATACTTTTTTGCCGAATCGATTAAAAAACATCCACCAATCTGTTTTTTTACGTATAATAATCAGAAACATTATTGGCATCAGCACTCTTGAAAGTAATGTTGCAACACCGGCTCCTATTATTCCCCACTTAGGGAATCCGTAAGTACCGAATATCAAGAAATAATTTAATACGATATTTACAATATTGCAAATTATTGTAATAATCATAGCATGTTTAGTGCTTCCAAGACCTTCGAGAAATTGCTTAAAGAAACAGAAAATCAAAAATGGGAATAAACTTATCACTAAAAGTATATAGTAAGGCTTAGCTAATTTCACTACATCAGGTTCTTGCCCCATGTCATCCATAAATGGATATAGCGCGAATAATAATGCTGAAATTACTATAGCGGTCAAAATCACTTGTAACAACGAATTTTGAAGATATGACGTAAGTTTTGTATGCTCGCCTTGAACGTATGCCTGACCTATTAGTGGTGTTGATGCCATAGTTATCCCGATTGAGAAAAGCATCCCAATAATAAAAATTGTATTTGCAAAAGAAACGGCTGCTAATTCGACCGTACCGAGATGCCCAACCATAATGTTATCAGCAAGTTGCGTAATAGAACCTCCAAGTTGCGAAAGTACTACCGGTCCGGCAATCCTCAAATTCCTTTTATAATATGGTAAATAATCTTCAAAAGTCATGGGCACAAAGGTAGTTCTATTTGAGAGAAAAATAATAACTTTACAGCCATTATAAAATCAAAAAATATGTTGGAATTAGGTACTACATTATCTCCTATCGGCAAAAAAGCTTTACTTTGCGGCTCGGGAGAATTAGGAAAGGAAGTTGCAATTGAATTACAACGATATGGCATTGAGGTAATAGCTGTTGATAGATACAAGAATGCTCCTGCTATGCAAATCGCACATAGATCGCATGTGATTTCAATGTTAGACGGCAATGCACTGCGCTCGGTTATTGAGCAAGAAAAACCTGATTACATAATTCCGGAGGTCGAAGCCATAGCTACTAAAACCCTTGTTGAACTCGAAAAAGAAGGATATAATGTAATTCCTACAGCGAATGCAGCTTTCTTAACCATGAATCGAGAAGGTATTCGCAAACTAGCTGCAGAACAATTAGGTTTACCAACATCAAAATATCTTTTTGCCGATACATACGAAGAATTTAACACTGCAATTAAAGAGATCGGTATTCCATGTGTTGTAAAACCAATTATGAGTTCTTCCGGGCATGGTCAAAGTGTTATAAAAAAAGCACAAGATATTGACATAGCATGGCATAATGCACAAGAAGGAGGACGCTCAGGAGCAGGTAGAGTTATTGTAGAGGGTTTTGTACCTTTCGATTATGAAATAACCTTACTGACGGTTAGGCATTCGGGCGGAACAAGCTTTTTGCAACCGATAGGACATCATCAAGTTGATGGTGATTACAGAGAATCATGGCAACCTCAAGCTATGTCGGAAAAGTGCTTAAACCAAGCAAGAGAGATTGCGAAGAAGATTACAGATGCATTGGGAGGATGGGGTATTTTCGGTGTTGAATTATTTATTTGTAAGGATAAGGTTTTATTTAGCGAAGTTTCACCAAGACCTCATGATACGGGAATGGTAACAATGATATCTCAAGATTTATCAGAATTTTCTCTACATGCACGTGCAGTACTCGGACTTCCTATTCCAAGCATACGCTTTTATCGTCCATCTGCATCAAAAGCGATTGTTGTTGAGGGAGATACGGACAAAGTTATATTCTCCGGTCTTGAAGATGTACTTAACGAAGAAGATGTACAAATAAGAATCTTTGGCAAACCTGAAGTAAAAGGGCATCGCCGACTTGGTGTTATTTTAGCATCAGCAAATACAGTAGACGAAGCCAAAGCAAAGGCTGAAAGAGCATACAAAAAGCTAAAAGTAAAAATTTTAGCAAGATAATTATATATCAAAAACGGCTATACATTGAGATTTAACTCATAGTATAGCCGTTTTTTTAATCTATCTGAAATTTATTTTTTTCTTCTCTTAGTCTCCTTTGCAGGTGCAGCTTCAATTATCTTCAAACAATCTGCATAAGTCAATTCTTCAGCTTTTTTATCCTTAGGTAACTTGTAATTTTGTTTGTCTTTGCACAAATAAATTCCGTAACGGCCATTTAATAATTGCATAGATTTATCCTCATCAAACGACTTGAAAACTTTATTAGTTTCTGCTTCGCGCTTAGCTTTGATTAATTCAATAGCCTGTTCTTCTGTAATACTCATTGGATCGACATCCTTGGTCAGCGAGAAGAATTTGCTGTCGTGCATAACATAGGGACCGAAACGACCTGTATTAGCCTTTATTTCTTTCCCTTCAAAATTTCCTACTAAACGTGGAAGTTTAAAAAGTTCAAGTACATCCTCTAAACTTACAGTTTCTATAGATTGTCCTTTTTGCAGCGATGCAAAAACAGGTTTATCGGTATCTGAAGCCGTGCCTAACTGAGCAACCGCACCAAAACGACCTATCTTAACCGATATTTGTCTGCCCGATTTAGGATCTTTACCTAAAATCCTCTCTCCGACTTTATGATCGGTATGCTCTTGCAAAGATGCATCAATCAATGGGTGAAATCCTTTATAGAAGATATCTATAGTCTTTTCCCACTGTGTTTTACCCTCTGCAACCTTATCTAAGTCTTTTTCTACTTTTGCAGTAAAATTGTAATCCACAATATTGCCAAAATTCTTTATCAAATAATCATTTACTACAGTACCTGTATCTGTCGGGAACAATTTGTTTTTCTCGGTTCCGACTACTTCACTCAAGATTTCATCTTTTATAAGCCCCTTTGTAAGAATCAATTCGTTGTATTCACGCTTATTTCCTTCTTTGTCAGACTTTATAACATACTCTCTATTTTGAATTGTACTTATTGTAGGAGCATAAGTTGAAGGACGTCCGATTCCGAGTTCTTCCATTTTTCTAACTAATGATGCTTCGGTATAACGTGGCGGACGCTGTGTAAAACGCTGTGTGCAAGCAATTTTCTTATATATTAATTCGTCTTTTATTTTAACCGAAGGCAAAATACGCATATCTCCGTCTTCTTCTTCATCGTCCTTCGATTCCATATAAACTTTCAAGAAACCATCAAACTTCAACACTTCGCCTGATGCAATAAATTTGTCTTCGGAATCAGAAATTCCTATAATTACAGAGGTTTTTTCAAGTTCAGCATCAGCCATTTGTGATGCTATTGTCCTTTTCCAAATCAACTCATACAAATACTGCTCTTGTTTCGTTCCTTCAATAGTGTGTGCCGACATATATGTAGGACGAATTGCCTCGTGAGCCTCTTGAGCACCTTTCGAGTTTGTAGTATATTGACGAACCTTACTGTATTTTTCGCCTGCAAATGCCAAGATTTCTTGTTTACCGGCATTAATTGCCAGCGAAGATAGGTTTACGGAGTCGGTTCTCATGTATGTTATCTTACCATCTTCGTACAGACGCTGAGCAATTCGCATTGTTTGAGAAACTGAATATCCTAATTTGCGTGATGCCTCTTGTTGTAAGGTTGAAGTTGTAAATGGTGGAGCAGGAGTACGTTTTGAAGGTTTTGTAGTAATATCTTCAATAGTAAAACTTGCATTTTTACATTTTTCTAAGAATGATTCAGCTGTAGCCTTATTCTTAAATCGATTTCCTAATTCTGCACGAATTTCCTCACCCAATTGTGTTTTAAATATTGCAGTTACACGATAAGATGCTTCCGGACGAAATTGTTGAATTTCGCGTTCGCGTTCAACAATTAAACGAACAGCAACAGATTGTACACGTCCTGCAGAAAGAGCCGGTTTAATCTTACGCCATAAAATAGGTGACAGTTCAAAACCTACTATGCGGTCGAGTACTCTACGAGCTTGTTGAGCATCAACCAAAGCTAAATCTATATTACGTGGATGCTCAATAGCTTCTAATATCGCATTCTTTGTAATTTCGTGAAAAACAATTCGTTTGGTTGTTTTTGTATCTAATTTCAACTCTTCGGCCAAGTGCCATGCAATTGCTTCTCCTTCGCGGTCCTCATCGGATGCCAACCATACAGCCTCACTTTCTTTTACCTTTTTCTTTAAATCTGCAACCAATTTCTTTTTATCAGCAGGAACCTCATAAATAGGATGATAGTTTTTCTTAAAGTCAATACTGATGTCTTTCGTTTTTAAATCACGAATATGACCAAAACTCGAAGTAACATGATAATCTTTGCCTAAAAATTTTTCTATGGTCTTAGCTTTGGCAGGAGACTCAACAATGACTAAATTTTTACCCATGAGCATAATATTTTGAGAAAGTGGATGGAAATTCGGTGCAAAAGTAATAAAATTTATTTCGCTGCAAGCAAAATATATAATAATAAGGTGTAATACTCAATTATCTGAAATTTAAAATAAGAAGTGTGAAACGCAAAAAGCATAAAAAAATTGTAATTTCGCACTTGCTACTTGAATATATACTTCGGCAACATGCACAACTTTTTAAATACTCAACAAAAATGGAACAATAAATTAATTATCTTTGCGGTCGTTATAATAACACTATTAGGTTTTAAGACAATAAATTGCATCAATATTCGTTTAAATATTATGCACTAAAATCATATTTTGTAATGAAATACATCAGCCGTTTCGTTGTTTTGGCTCTTATGTGCGCTAGTCTTACTCCATGTATTGCACAAAGATCACCATTCGATAACACACAACATCGCCTCTTTTCCGAAGGGCAATCATTTTTCACCGAAAAAAATTACTCTGCATCTACACGATATTTAGAAGAGTATTTAAAAACTAATCCGGATGCCGAATCAGAAGAACTTAGACAAGCTAAATATTATATTGCGATGTCTTCGTATATACTTCGAAAGGATGATGCACAATCAAAATTAGAAGCATATCAAGCCAGGTATCCATACTCTACTGATAATGAACGTATCCATCTATACCTCGGCATTCTTGAGTTTGAGTCAGGCAAATACAAACCGGCGATTAAACATTTTGAACAAATAAAGGCTGCAGAATTAGATGAGGAAGAATTTTTGGAATTGCTATTTTATAAAGGATATGCATACGTAAAACAAGAGAGTTACGAAAAAGCAGCATACGAATTACAAGAATTACTTAAAAAACCGGAAAACAAATTCAGTCAAGCTGCAAGATATTATTATGGATTTTCGCAATATCGTTTGGAAAATTATGAAACAGCATACGAATATCTAAAATCTGTTGAAGATCATCCTGATTTCCAAACGACAACACCATATATAATATGCCAATGTCTTTATAAAATGGACCGTTGCAGTGAATTGCAAAGCTATGGAAAAGCACTTCTAGACAAGGGAGGAAACAACAAAAATATAAATGATATTAAACATCTTCTTGGTGCATGCAGCTTTAAATCACAGAATTACGCTGATGCATTGGAATACTTGTCTTTATACAAAACAGCTACAAAGAAAATAAGTCGTGAAGATTGGTATATGTTAGGAATATCGGCATATAAAACAGATGATTTTAAAAATGCCATTGCCTATCTATCAAAAGCAACTAGCAAGGAAGACATATTAACACAAAACAGCTACTTCCATATAGCAATGGCTTACATTAAACTTGGCGACAAAAAGAACGCACGTATGGCATTTGAAGCCGCTGCAAGATACAAATATGATTCCGGTATCCAAGAAGATGCACTCTATAACTACGCTTTAGTTACTTACGAGATGTCTTTCTCTCCATTTAACGAATCCGTAGTTGCTTTCGAAAGATTTTTGAAATATTTCCCTAACTCTCAATACGTTCCAAAAGTATACGAATATCTACTAAATGTGTACCTCACTACCAAAAACTATGATGCAGCTTATCAATCAATTCAGAATATTAAAAGTGATAATCCTGCTATCAAGGAAGCTGAGCAAAGAGTACTTTTCGGAATGGGAACGACAGCAGTTGCCAATCGTAAATACGGAGCTGCAGCCGAAAATTTTGAGACTATAATCAACAATAGATCATACAATTATGAGATTACAGCACGAAGCTATTTTTGGTATGGAGAGTGCATGTATAAGATGAAGAAATATGATGAGGCAAAGAAAGCTTACGAAGGATACTTAAATAAAATAGGCAGTAAGAATGGTGATGAGTACTCTTTAGCTCATTACAATTTAGGCTATGTATACATTAAACAAAATGATTACAAAGAAGCAAATCTGTGGTTCCGTAAGTTCATCAATTTAGAGAGCGAAGATAAAGTTATGTTGGTCGATGCATGCAACAGAATTGGTGATTGTTATTTCCAAAACAGGCAATTTGACCAAGCAAAAAATGCATACGAACAAGCTTCCCAATATGGTATCAAGATACAAGGTACAGATTATTCCCTATACCAGAAAGGTTTCGTCTGTGGTTTGCAAAAAGACTACAATCAGAAAATTACCATCATGCAAAGTCTTATCGCAGAGTATCCGAAATCAGAATGGGCTGATGACGCATTATTCGAGATAGGACGCGCTTATGTTGCTATTGATAACAATGCAGATGCAATTACAACCTTCAATCGTATAAATAAAGAGTATCCAAAAACTAATTCTATTGTAAGGAAATCAAAACTCCAAATTGCCATGTTGCAATATAATGGAGGTGAAACAGACAAGGCAGTTAGCACTTACAAGAGCATTATATCTGAATATCCTAATACAGAAGAAGCAGAAACTTCACTTTCAACATTAGAGAGTATACTAGTAGAAACAAATAGAGTAGAGGAATACACAGGCCTTACAAAATCATTAGGACGCGGATCTTCAACACAAGCCGATTCACTTATGTACAAGGCAGCTGAAAAAGTCTACTTCAGAGACGAATTGGAAGAAGCGATAAACAGTTTTACAAAATATATTAATACATATCCGGAAGGGAAATACAATGCTTTAGCAAAATACTATATGGCTAATTGCTACTATCGTCAAAACGACAAAAGCACTGCTTTGTCATTGTACATTAGTTTGATTGACAATCCAAAAAATCCGAATTTAGAAGAAACATTAGTAAGAACCGCTGCTATTAGTTACGATGAAAATAAACATGAAGAGGCATATAAGTATTTCTCACAATTATATGAGCTTGGCAGTAAGGATAATAAAAAAGCTGCAAGTATCGGTATGATGCGTTGTGCATACATGATTAATAATTATCAAGAAACTATTGATGCAGCAAACCGCATAGCAGAACAATACGGAACTGATGCAGAATTAATGCTGGAAGTTGTCTACAAGCGTATGAAATCTTATATAAATACAGATAGACGCTCAGACGCAGCGAAAGACATAACAACCTTAGCAAAAGATACTAGAAACGAATATGGTGCGGAAGCTAAATATCTAATGGCTGAAACTTATAAGATTAACAGTCAAAATGATGAGGCTGAAAAAGAAATATTCGATTTCATCGACAAAGGAACACCACACACCTATTGGTTGGCTAAATCATTTATACTTCTTTCTGACATCTATATTGAACAAGAAAATTATTTTGAAGCGAAACAGTACTTGCTAAGTTTACAAGATAATTATAAAGAAGCAGATGAAGATATCAAGAAAGCAATTGCCGAACGTTTAGAAATAATTGAAAAACACGAAAATGAAACCGTATCTAACAATTAATATGAAAGCCCTTAAATTAATCACTTGTTTATGCCTAATAGCATCAATACCTGCTTATGGGCAAAAAGCAGTAAGCGAAACAGAATCAATAACACGTAATGTTACGGTTGAAAAGGCATACGATCCAACTACCATCGAAGTAACTAAAATAAGCCCGGTTCCACCGAAAGAAGAATATACGCCTGAGCAACCATCCGTAACATATTCAACATGGTCAAAAGCAGAAGAAGTAAGTACTACACCCGATAAATTAAAAGCTGAACAGTATGAAAATCCTGAAACTGCCGATACTAAGAATGGGATATTTAAAGCCGGCTTAGGATTTTATTGGCAAGTACTCGGCGAATTTTATTATCCAATTTTACGTGGCGATAAATATTTATTAGATGTAAACCTTAAACATTTATCAAATTGGAGCAAAATAAGATTGGAAGATGGAAGTGTTCCACGTGCAATGACACAAAACACATCAGCAAACGTAACATTTGAATCTCAATTTAGAGATTCCAGATTGAATTCTGCACTAGACTTTTCATATAATGGGTTTGATTACTACGGCAAATCTACTGTACCCGTAATTAACGATCCTATTAAAGATACAATAGGAACTTATACTACAGTTGGAGTTAACTTTAATCTATTTTCTACAAATACGAAAAAAGCATTTCAGTATAACACAACATTAGGTTATAATTATCTAGGACGTAATTTTGGACTTAGTAATCATAACATACTTGTTAAAGCTGATTTAGGAGGCGAGGTTGGCAATGGCGAATTAGGAGCCGACATTGATATAGACACAAATATAAAAGGCCTTACAGAAGAAAGCACAAATACTTACAAATCGGAAGCCGGATGCTTAATATCTATCATGCCATACTATAAATTGATTGGTAAAACATGGGATTTAAAGATTGGTGGCAATCTATATATTTTAGCGGCAGATAGTACAAAACGTCCTGTTACAGGTTCTGCAAACATTGAAGGTCGCTTTGGATTGGTTCCCGGATTATTTCATTTGTACACAGGTATTAAAGGTAGCTTTGTAGAAAATACATATCCAAACATAATTAAAGAAAACCCATATATCAAACCTCTTTTAAGTTTGGAGCCAACATATACGCCACTAAATATTGCTTTGGGAATGAAAGTAAATATTATGCAAGGGCTTCTTTTTGATTTAGGATTTGACTATAGTCTTATATTAGATCAATATTATTACGTAAATGATACTATAAACGGCAATTACTATAATACTTTTAATGTTACTTACGAAAATACGACCAATAAAGTATCAGTTCAGGCCGGATTATATTTCGATTATGTAAAGAATCTAAATATAAGTTTAGTCGGAAAGTACAATCATTGGGGTGTAACTGATAATGAATTCGCATGGCAAAAACCGGCGTGGGAGATTAAATTGGAAGCAAGCTATATTATAAAAGAAAAATGGCAAATCGGATTGTCTTATAACTTCCTTGGCGAAAGATACGCTCGAGTAGGAACAGAAGCGATTCGAATGACAGACATACACGATCTTAATGTTTATGTTTCATACAAAGCATTAGATTGGTTGAGTGTATTTGCTAATGGAAAGAATCTAATAAATATTCAAGCTGATAAATACTACGGATATAGGAACTTTGGCATAAATGGAATGATTGGTGCCACATTCTCTTTTTAATCGATCTTAGTACAAATTTCAGCCATTCTATCGACAACTTTATTGCCTGAAGCATCAACAGTATATTGGGCTTTTAAGTAGAATGGCAATCTCTTTGTAAGCATTGAACTTACAAAAGAAAGTATTTCATCATAGTCCTTATCCATAAGAAGTGGCCTATTAGATTTTGCCGGATATAAGCGTTTAGCAAGTTCCGAATCGGAGACTTGCATAAAAATAGTAATGCCCTTACTATTCATGTAATCTATATTATCATAAAAACAAGGCATTCCGCCTCCTGTTGCTATAACAACATCTTCGATTTTAGATATTTCTTCTAATATTTTACGTTCCAATATACGAAACTCCGACTCTCCTTTTTCAGCAAACAATGATGAAACAGTCTTATGATACCTATTCTCAATATAAACATCAGTATCAATAAAAGACAATCCTAAATTAGAAGCTAATTGCTTGCCAAAAGTAGTCTTTCCGGCCCCCATAAAACCTATCAAAAATATACGTATCATAAGGCAGGACTAAATAAACGTGCTATTGATCTAATCACTTTACGGAATTTAGGTGTTTTACTCAACTTCCATAGTGTTAATTTTCGGCAAGATTTTTCATCGACAAGAAATATATTCCGCAATTCGACACTCTTCTCTTCATCATAAATAAAAGCACTGACTTCAAAATTCTGTTCGAAACTACGAAAATCCATATTTGCGGAACCTATAATAGCAACTTCATCATCAATTACTATAGTCTTCGCATGAATAAAACCTTTCCTATACTGAATAACTTTAACACCGGCACTCAATATTTCTCCCATATATGATAGAGATGCTTCGTATGATATTCGAGAATCCGAACGAAATGGTATCATCAAACGAACGTCTATACCCCGCATTGCTGCAGATTCTATGGCTGTTAATATACTTTCGTTCGGCAAAAAATATGGAGTTTGAATATAGATATATTTTTTAGCATCATTAATTGCAAAACAAAAGCCTTGCATTATGCTTTGTCTATCTGTATCAGGTCCACTACCCACTACTTGTATTGCAGTTTTACTTTCGCAAGATGAAATGGGGAAAAATCTAGGTGTTTGATGTAATTTCTGTGTAACATACAACCAATCTGTAAGATATATGTTCTGCAGTCCGGCAACACCATCACCTTCAAATCGAATATGTGTATCTTTCCAAATTCCCCAATCAAGTCCGTCAGTATACCTATCAGCTATATTGAATCCTCCAAGATAACCTATTTTGCCATCAATTACTAGAATCTTTCGGTGATTCCGGTAATTTAACTTGTTTGTAAAATATGGAAACCTAAGTTTAAAGAATGACTGTAACTTTATTCCGGCATCCTGCATTTCCTTAATTGTAAAATACTTAAGCCTCCAACTACCTATATCATCGTAAATAAGTCTGACTTCTACACCCTCACGAGCTTTCTTAATTAAAGCATCTTTAAACTTATTACCAGTCTTATCTGTTTCAACTATATAATATTCTGCATGAATATGATTCTTAGCATTTTCTATATCATTAAGGATATCTGCAAATAGTTTTTTACCATTTGTATATATCTCAACAGTATTATTTGCAAATAACTTTGCTTCAGAAGAAGTCTCTAATAGTTTTATTAAATGAGCATGTTTTTTTACTATCTTACTATTTGTTGCCAATTCAGTTCTAGCTATTGCAGGATTCATACAAACTTGGATCTTTGCTTTTGTTTTGCGTGACAATCTGCTTTGTCTGTGATAACTACGACCAAAAACAATATAAAACAATAATCCAATGAAAGGAACCATCGTCAATACCAAAATCCATGCAGTTGTCCTTACCGGATTTTTATTTTCAAGCAGCACTACTGAAACACTTGAAATTACCAAAATCCAATAGGCAGCAAGCAACACATAATATAAAACTTGTAATAAATCCATTATTTTGATTTAAAACTGATTATTCTGTGATTTCCATACATTTTAATATCAGCATCCTCAGGAATTTTTATAATTGGAGCAGCAATCCCGGAACCACATTTAACAAGAGATTCCTCTATTTGTACCTCATCATAAAAATTAGATCTGATAAAACAATCCAAAGTAAATTTTCCGCCCTCAACTATTAATGACTGAATTCCTCTTTCGTATAAATCGGCCAATATTTGAGTAATAATATCTGACTTAAAATCTAGTTTTACTAAACAATCATTATCGCTCTTAACCGAATTGTATATAATAGTTGAAACCGAGCAAGTTTCTGTCAACTGCTATTCTTAAAGGATTCTTCCCGAACCAACGGCGTGTATGAAGTTTAGGGTTGTCCTTTAAAGCTGTTTTAGTGCCAACTAAAATTGCCATTTCCTCAGCTCTCATTTGATGAACTAAAGCCTTTGTTATATTTGATGATATAAGTAAAGGTTTTTCATCGATTCCATCGATATAACCATCAGTGGTTTGAGCCCATTTTAAAATAATATACGGACGATGTTTTGTGTGATAAGTGAAGAATCTTCGGTTTAATACCCAACCTTCTTGTTCTAGAAGTCCTACAGAAACTTCAATACCCGCATCACGCAACATAGTAACACCTCTGCCGGCTACCTTTGGATTCGGATCTAAGTTGCAAACCACAACATTTTTTATTCCTTCATTTATTAATCTCAAGGCGCATGGAGGAGTTTTACCATAATGAGAACAAGGTTCAAGATTTACATACAAAACCGAGTCCTTGAGTAAAGACTTGTTAGCAACAGAATTTAAAGCATTTATTTCAGCATGGGGTTCACCAAATTGCCTATGAAAGCCTTCTCCTATAATTTTGTCGTTATGTACAATAACACAACCAACCATTGGATTAGGAGCTACCTTTCCAAGTCCAAGTTTGGATAATTGGAAACATCTTCGCATATATTTTTTTTCATTTTCCAAATACATTTTTTTGTAGCTTTGCGATATGGAAAACCTAAAAACCTATTTTATTAATACTCTAAAGAGTATTTACAGCCCTAACGAGATTGGTATCCTTTACAGAACAAGTATGGAGTATGTTTGCTGCATACCAAAACAAGAAACCTACTTTCGCAAAGATACAGATTTTAACGATAAACAAGCAGCAGAAATGAAAAGTATTGCTTATCGTTTGCAAAAAAATGAACCTATCGAATATATTTTGGGCGAAACTGAGTTTCTAAGTCTTAAATTTAAACTCAACAATAAGGTTCTAATTCCTCGACCCGAAACCGAAGAACTTGTTGATTGGATTATTAAAGATGTTGATAACAATAAAAAACTTAGCATTATTGACATAGGAACCGGGAGCGGATGTATAGCTGTAGCTATAGCCAAGTGGGTTTCTAATGCAACAGTTACAGCCCTTGATATTTCTGAAGATGCATTGCAAATTGCAAAAAAAAATGCAGAATTGAATAATGTACAAATACAAGCTTTATGTGCTGATATTTTGAACATATCAAATACATTACAAAACAAATATGATATAATAGTAAGTAACCCGCCTTACATTCGCGAATGTGAAAAAACTGATATGGAAGCAAATGTATTGAAATATGAACCTCACACAGCATTGTTTGTATCAGACGAAAATCCTTTAATTTTTTACGATGGAATCGCAAAATTTGCTAGTTCGTATTTAAATGAAAATGGTTTAATATATGTAGAAATTAATCGCTACTTAGGTAGTGAAACTTTAAAAATGTTTGAATCATACAATTTTAATTGCATAATGAAAAATGATTTATCAGGCGCAAACCGCATGATAAAAGCAATTAAAAGAAAAAAATGACGTATATTTTGTCTTATAAATGCTTTGATTTGTGGTTTTTTTATACTATTTTTGCAAACGATTGCAAATTTTCAACATATGAATTACCTGAATTTTGACAAGACAGTACTCTCCAATTTGGAAAAATCTTTAACAAAAGAGATGTTACGCACCAATCGTTCAGGTGCATACAACAGCACTACTATTGTTGATTGTAACACGCGTAAATATCACGGACAATTAGTAGTTCCACTTCCTGATATAGACAAAAATAATCACGTTTTGCTATCTTCGTTAGATGAAACAATAATTCAGCATAAAGCTGAATTTAACTTGGGCATACACGAATATTCAGGCCAACATTTCAGTCCAAACGGGCACAAATACATACGTGAATTTAGTTGTGAACTTATTTCAAAAACTGTTTACAGAGTGGGTGGTGTTATTATATCTAAAGAAAGAATTATGGTTTCTTTTGAGCCGCGCATCATCACAAAATACACTCTTATCGAAGCACACTCTCCTACAATAATCAGATTTAAACCATTTCTTGCTTTTAGAAGTGTAAACAAACTTTCGAAGAAGAATAATGCTGCAAATACAAATTATGAAGATGTGAATAGTGGAATTAAATGCCAATTGTACCCGCAATATCCTCATTTGTTTATGCAATTTTCGAAAAAAGCAGAATATATTCATCAACCATATTGGTACGAAAATTTATCATATAACAAAGAGCAAGAAAGAGGATACGAATACGAAGAAGATCTTGTTGTTCCCGGATATTTCGAGATGCCAATAAAAAAAGGCGAATCAATTTTCTTTACTGCAGGCTTATCTGAAGCATCACCTAAAAAACTAAAAACTATTTGGGAAGAAGAACTTGCAAAAAGGAACCCGCGTACCGACATGTTTAACTGCCTTAAAAACGCTGCACAACAGTTTTACAAGAAACAAGAGGATGGAGATTATTTGTTAGCAGGTTATCCTTGGTTCAACACGCGCGCAAGAGACGAATTTGTTTCTTTACCGGGTGCAACACTATGCATAGGTAGGCCTGATAGATTTGAATCAATCGTCAAAACGGCTATTAGAGAAATTAATAAGCTAATGAACGGTGAAAATTCTGAGTTCATCGAACAAATTGATGCTCCTGATGCCTTGTTGTGGTTTATATGGTCGATACAACAGTATGGAATACATGAATCAAAAGAAGATATGTTCCGAAAATATGGAGATATTTGCAATGAGATTATGCAGTTCATCATTCGTCAAAAACATCCAAATCTATATTTGCATGATAATGGTTTATTGTATGTAGATGGTCGTGACACTCCTATGACATGGATGAATGCTACTGAAAATAACAAACCTATTACACCTAGAACAGGTTATGTAGTTGAAACAAATGCTTTATGGTATAATGCTTTATGTTTTATTTCTGAATATGCTAATCGACTCAAGGATACTAAAGCACAAAAAGCATACGAATCATTGGCAGAAAAAGTAAAAAAGACATTTATTCAAACATTCTGGAATGGTATCTATTTATACGATTTTGTGAATGGCAGTGAACATGATTTAGAGGTTCGTCCAAATATGATATTTGCAGTATCTCTACCATTTTCTCCTTTAGATAAATATCAAAAAAAATCTGTTTTAGACATTTGTACACGTGAGCTTCTCACAAGTAAAGGTTTAAGAAGTTTAAGCCCTAAAAGTGGTTGTTACAGACCTAATTACATTGGAGGAATGCAAGAACGAGACCGCAATTATCACAATGGACCTGTTTGGCCATGGACTACCGGTGCATACGCAGAAGCATATCTAATCGTACACAAACAAAGCGGTATATCATTTGTTGAACGTATGATGATAGGAATGGAAGCAGAAATGAAGAAATTATGCATTGGTACACTATCTGAATTGTACGATGGCAATCCTCCATATAAAGGACACGGTGCAATGTCTTTTGCACCAACTGTAGCAGAAATTATACGCACCTTAACCTTATTAAAACAATATAACGAAGCCTAAAAACTTACGTTAAATGGATATATTAGCAATATGAAAGCACTGATGTTTGGGTGGGAGTTTCCACCGCACATTTTAGGAGGATTGGGAACCGCAAGCTATGGACTAACAAGAGGGATGTCTGTACAAGATGACTTGGAAATTACCTTTGTAATTCCAAAGCCATACGGAGATGAAGACCAAAGTTTCTTAAAACTAATAGGAGCTTGCAATGTGCCTGTTGTAAGAAAAGAAAATTCTTGGGACCACGTTAACGAACGCATTGGTAGAATCATGCATCCTAATGAATATTTTTGGTATCGTGATCACATATATTACGACTTTACACGCATTGGAACAAATGAATTAGGCTGCATAGAATTTTCCGGACGCTATCCTGATAACTTGATTCAAGAAATAGATAATTACGAAGCAGTCGCAGGCGTATTAGCTCATAGCTTGGAATTTGACGTAATACACTCACACGACTGGCTTACATATCCGGCAGGAATTTTTGCAAAGCAAATATCAGGGAAACCGCTTGTAATTCACGTGCATGCAACTGATTTTGATCGCAGTAGAGGTAACGTTAATCCTACTGTATATAATATTGAAAAACGTGGTATGGATATTGCTGATCACATAATATGTGTAAGCAATTTAACTAGAAACACTGTAATTGAAAAATACCATCAACATCCTGACAAGGTAACAACAGTGCATAACGCAGTAGATCCTGTTCCAAATGTAGAGCATTTTAAGAAAGAAGAAAGAAAAGACAAATTAGTTACATTCCTTGGACGTATTACCATGCAGAAGGGACCCGAATATTTTGTTGAGGCCGCATATAGAGTATTGCAACGTAGCAAGAATGTTCGCTTTGTAATGGCCGGAAATGGTGATATGATGCAAGCGATGGTAGATTTAGCTGCGTCTCGTGGTATTGCAGATCGATTTCACTTTCCTGGATTCTTAAAAGGATCAGAGGTTCATCAAATGCTTGCCAATAGTGATGTTTATGTAATGCCATCAGTATCAGAACCTTTTGGTATATCACCACTTGAGGCAATGCAGGTTGGTACTCCGTCAATTATATCTAAGCAATCAGGATGTGCTGAAATATTAGCACACGCAATTAAAACAGATTATTGGGATATTGACGCAATGGCTGACGCTATTTATGCTATTGTTGAATATTCTTCAATATACAAAACACTAAGTGAAGAGGGCATAAAAGAAGTTAATTCAATCACATGGGACAAAGCTGGATTAAAAGTTCGCAGTATTTATAATAGAGTTACAGGTAGATAACAAACAAAACCATAAAATATGAAAAATATTTGTTTTTATTTTCAGGTACACGTACCTTACGCATTACGTCGATATCGATTTTTTGAGATTGGTAAAGACCACTATTACTATGATGATTTTGGAACAGAACAACAAATTAGAGAATTAGCTGATAAATCTTATTTACCCGCTAATCGGATAATTGCCAATTTGATCCGCACATCGGGAGGAAAATTCTGTTGCGGGTTTTCAATTTCCGGGGCGGCTATTGAACAATTAGAACAATATGCGCCCGAGGTTATTGACAGTTTTAAAGAATTGGCAGATACAAATTGTGTTGAATTTCTAGCAGAACCTTATGCGCATTCACTATCTTCTGTATTTAATGATAACGAGTTTGAATTGCAGGTTAAAAAACATTCTGCTAAGATAAAAGAACTCTTTGGTAAGAAACCAACTTCTTTTCGTAATTCAGAGCTAATTTATTCTGATGAAATCGGTGAAAAAGTTGCTAAACTAGGATATAACACAATCTTGTTGGAAGGTGCAAAACATATATTAGGATGGAAGAGTCCGAACTACGTATATGGTCATCCGTATTTGCCGAAAGTAAAATTGTTGACTAGAAACTTTTCTATGAGTAACCACATACCTTTTGAGTTTTCAAATACTTCATGGGCTGATTATCCACTAACAGCAGATAAATTTGCTCAGTGGATTGCAGATGCCCCTGAGAAAGAAGAAATTTTCAATATATGGTTGGGATATGAAGCATTCGGTTCTATACAAAAAGATTATACCGGAATTTTTGAATTTCTTAAAGCATTACCGACTCAAACGTTTAACAGGGGTATTGGATTTATTACACCCTCTGAAGCAGGTAAAATGACTCCTGTAGACACTATTAGCGCACCATATCCGTTAAGTTGGTCGGGCGAAGAAAAAGACTTAAGTAGTTGGACCGGTAATCATTTACAGGAAGAGGCTTTACAAAAGCTATATAGCGTTGCAGAACGCGTCAATTTATGCAAGGAGAAAGCGTTAAAACGTGATTGGCAGACGATACAAGATACTGATTACTTAAGATATATGAGTTTTAAGAATGCTTGGGGTTCTACATTCGATTCGCCTTATGATGCGTTTATTAATTATATGAATATTTTAGCAGACTTCTTACTTAGAGTTGATGCAGAGTATCCTACATCAATAGAGAATGAAGAATTAAATGCTCTACTAAAAACAATCAACGAACAAGAAGCGACTATATCTGAATTGGAAAATACAATCAAGACATTGCGTAGTCGTAAGACTAAATAAATATTTTTAATTGGAGATTAAGACTTAATGATTGATTATCACAACATTAATAGCTAAAAATATGTTGAAAAAAGAAGACTTGCAGCAATTACAAAGCAAAGGTATTAGTGAGAGTACATTTTACACGCAGTTGGAAAACTTTGAAAAGGGATTTCCGTTTGCTGATTTAGATAGTGCTGCCACTATAGGCAATGGTATTGTTACACTTTCTGAAAATGATATTTCAAAATATATAAAGAGGTTTGACGAGCAAAAAGAAACACTATCTCTGCTTAAATTTATTCCGGCTTCAGGAGCCGCATCAAGAATGTTCAAGGATTTAATCAATTTTGCTGCATCTTACGATGGATCCGGCAATTTAGGCGCGTATCCTTCAATTAAAAAATGCATGATGAACATTCGAAAATTTGCTTTCTATGACAAGCTAAAATCTAAGTTACGGGAAAGGGATATTAGGATAGATGACTTGATATACAATAAAGATTACAAGAAGATTGCAGATTTCATTCTCAATGAATATGGTTTAGACTATCAACACCTGCCAAAGGCAATGCTATACTTCCATCGTTATCCCGATGGTCCAAGAAGTGCATTTGGAGAACACTTGGTTGAAGGTAGCGAATATGCTTATGATATAAATCGTGAGGTAAATCTTCATTTTACAATTTCGCCCGAACACAGACATTTGTTTGAACATAAGCTAACAACTGTAGTGTTAAAATTTGAAGAACAATTTAATGTAAAATACAATATTGAGTTTTCTGAACAAAAATCAAAGACCGATATGGTTGCATTAGATAAAAATGGCGAATTAATTAGGAATAAAGATGGCAGTATTCTATTTCGCCCCGGAGGCCATGGCGCATTAATTGAAAATCTAAATGACTGTAATGCAGACCTAATATTTATCAAAAACATTGACAATGTTACTGTAGATCGTTTAAAAGAAACTACATATAAGTATAAAAAAGCATTAGCAGGATATTTGTTGTTTTTACAAGAACAAACATTTGAATGCCTTGAAAAATTAGATTCGCTTTCTATTGATAGTACAGATTTGGCCAGAATTGAAGCTTTTGCATCGCAACAACTTTATATCAGAGTAAATATGACTTATTATAGCCAAAGTCAACGTGAAAAAGTTGCATTTTGGCAACAAAAACTTAATCGTCCTATTCGTGTTTGCGGTATGGTTAAGAATGAAGGAGAACCGGGTGGAGGTCCATATTGGGTTCGTAACAAACAACACGAAAAAAGTTTGCAGATTATCGAAGCTTCACAAATAGATTTCACAAACAGATTTCAAGTAGAATCTGTTCAAAAAGCATCACACTTTAACCCTGTTGATTTAGTTTGTGGAGTTCGTAACTATAAGGGCAACAAGTTCAATCTTAAGAACTATATCGATAAGTCTACCGGTTTCATTTCAAATAAAACTCAAAATGGTATTGATATGAAGATTCAGGAATTACCGGGACTTTGGAATGGATCTATGGCTAATTGGATTAGCATTTTTGTTGAAGTTCCTATTGATACTTTTACGCCTGTAAAAACTCTTGAAGATTTATTAAGAGACGAACATCAGGAGTAATTCAAAAAAAATCATACCTTTGCGCGGATTAATCTTAAATAGATGAACTGCACAAAAGAAAAACAATCAAGCACAATTCGTTTTCGCAGATTTACGCGTAAACGCTATGCTGCTTTTGCTTCTGTTCACAAACAAGTTACTATCGGACACATTAGTGTTGATATTTGTTTGAGGGCACAAGCGAAGGCTAAAAAACTTTTTCGCGAGCAGGACATAAGAGCAGAATTTTGTGATGAAATGGCTGAAAATGACTATTTTTCAATTACGCCGACATCCGAAGAACTGATTACTTGTTTACAAGTTTGTCCTATAGTTAATAAGCATAAAGAAGGACTAGGAGAGACTAGGCCACGACCATACAAAGCCGTTTTGCAATTACTGGTTTGCATAGCGGCTTTATTTATGTTTTCAAATATCATAAAAGCGTCAGATTCAATTTTTATTAGTAGTAATTTGTCTGAAATTGAGATTATTGCACAGAAAAGCGACATATACACGAACAAACTTCGGCCAATAATAAATTTGACACAAAATGATATTAAATCGCTACCTGTTACATCTATAAACGAATTACTTGACTATATACCCGGAATTGACGTTCGACAAAGAGCTACAGGAGGAGTCCAAGCAGACTTATCTTTGAGAGCCGGAACATTTGATCAAGTGCTGATCTTAATAGATGGTATGGACATAACCGATCCACAAACAGGTCATCATAATTTAGATCTTCCAATAGATCTTGCATCTATCGAAAGTATAGAGATTATGCAAGGTAGTATAGGAAGTACCGGAGGTAGCGGATTTTGTGGAACTATAAATATAATAACAAATAAAAAACAGAGCAAGAAAGCCAGAACTGCTGTAAGTGGAGGTATGTACGGCAGTTTTAATACAGCACTTAGCGGCAGCTACTTTATCAAAGATTGGTCTATTGGGGCTTCTGTTTCGCATAATCAGTCTACCGGATATATTAATAACACCGATTATAACTATACCAACTTGTATTTAACAAGCGAATATGCATCAAAGAAACTCGGTGAATTTAAATTCCGCATTGGTGGTCAAATTAAGGCTTTTGGGTCAAATGCTTTTTATTCTACTACTTATCCGGACCAATTCGAGCGCACAAGAACTTTACTAATAGGTCTTGATTGGAGCAAGCGCTTAGGCAATTTTGGTATTATAATAAACTCAAATTATAGAAGGCACTACGACCAATTCGAGCTATTTAGGGATACAACAAATGCCCCATCTTGGTACACAAATCCGAACTATCATCTTACTGATGTATCAGGCATTTCTGTAAAAGGCGTTTGGTACTCAAGCATAGGTAAAAGTAGTATAGGAATTAATTTTAAGGACGAGCACATTTTTAGCAATGTTTTAGGTGATTCCTTGGCAGAAGCTAAACCAATTCCTTTTATTGACAATACTGTTTTTAATCTAGGAAAAAATAGATATTATATAAGATACTACGCCGAACAATTATTTTTGATTAAAAATTTCTCTGCAGCAATAGGTTTATCAGGATTTTATCATTCTCAATTTGGTAATCATTTTGATTTTGGATTAAATACTTCGTATTCATTTACTGATGCTTCAAAGCTGTATTTAAATGTCAATAGTGCTACTCGTATGCCTACATTTACGGATTTGTACTATAAAAGTGCTACTCAAGTAAGCAACCCTAATCTGCAAGCTGAAAAATCAATAACAGCAGAAATAGGAGGCTCAGTAGGTATAAAATGGTTTAACGCCTCAATTAATGCATATTACAGATATGGAAAAGACATTATTGATTGGATACAATTTGAAGAGAATGGTAAATGGTATAGCATGAATCACACAGTTATACAAGCAGCAGGTGGTGACATAATTTTAGGAGCCAAATACGGCAAATATTTAAAGAACCTTCAGATTACATATACATTTAATTTTTTGTCAAAAAATACAGATCAGTATGTATCTAAATATGCTTTGGATTATCTGAAACATAAGGTAAATGTAAATGCAGATATCAATATCTATAAGGGTTTCGGTATTAATCTTCAATATAGCTATCAAAATAGGAACGGCTCATATTATTTACCGAATGGATCTATTAGTCAATATCCTGACTCGCATCTGTTAGATGGACGCATATATTGGGAAGGCATGGGTGTCAAAATTTATGCGGAAGCAACAAATATATTAAACCAAATATACTATGATTATGGCAATATTCCACAGCCTGGTATATGGGTAAAAGCCGGTATAAGTTATTTGATTGCTAAATAATGATTATATGCTGACTAAATAGA
Source organism: Bacteroidetes bacterium ADurb.Bin302 (assembly GCA_002069025.1). The sequence goes on from MWBK01000120.1 coordinate 73,275, forward strand.
GAAAAAATTTAGTACTTTTGCGCTTTCAAACATTTAGAAATCATGGGAATATCTGGAAGAATCAAAGTAGCGCAGGCTCTAAAAATGACCTGTTATGGAGAAAAAATTAATGTGAGAGGCTGGGTTAGAACTCGCCGAGGCAACAAAAATGTTGGTTTTATAGCGTTAAATGATGGATCTACAATTAATAACATACAAATTGTAGCAGATATTGAAAAATTTGGAGACGAATTTTTAAAACCTATTACAACAGGTGCTTGCATAGGAGTTACCGGACTTTTAGTACAGTCAATGGGACAAGGTCAAAATGTTGAAATTCAAGCAGAAAATATTGAAATATATGGTGCTGCCGATCCTGAAACATATCCACTGCAAAAGAAAGGTCACACTCTTGAATTTTTACGCGACATAGCTTATTTAAGACCTAGAACTAACACTTTTGGAGCTGTATTCCGTATTCGTCACAATATGGCAATGGCTATACACACATTCTTCCACGAACGCGGATTTTATTATTGGCATACACCATTAATTACTGCATCAGACTGTGAGGGTGCAGGACAAATGTTTCAGGTAACAACATTGAATTTATACGATTTAAAAAAAGACGATAATGGATCAATTGATTACTCTAAAGATTTCTTCGGAAAACAAGCGAGTCTAACTGTATCAGGCCAACTAGAAGGAGAACTTGGAGCTTTGTCTTTAGGCGAAATTTATACATTCGGACCTACATTTAGAGCTGAAAATTCTAATACTCCCAGACATCTTTCAGAATTCTGGATGGTTGAACCTGAAATGGCATTCTACGAAATTGAAGACAATATGCGATTGGCAGAAGATTTCATTAAATACTGCGTAAAATGGGCATTAGACAATTGTAGAGAAGATGTAGAATTTTTAAACAACATGTATGACAAAGAACTTATCAGTCGACTTGAATCTGTTATTCAAGAAGACTTTGTAAGACTTACATACACTGAGGGAATTAAAATATTGGAAGAAGCGGTTGCTAAAGGTCGTAAATTTGAGTTCCCTATTGGTTGGGGTATCGATTTACAATCTGAACATGAGCGTTTCTTGGTTGAGGAACATTTTAAACGTCCGGTTATACTTACCGACTATCCTAAAGAAATCAAATCATTTTACATGAAACAAAATGATGATGGAAAAACAGTAAGAGCAATGGATGTCTTGTTCCCGAAAATAGGCGAAATCATCGGAGGATCTGAACGTGAGGCCGATTATGAAAAACTTAAGAAACACGCACAAGCTATGCATGTTCCTGAGAAAGATATTTGGTGGTATATGGATACTCGTCGCTGGGGTTCTGCACCTCACTCCGGTTTTGGTCTAGGATTTGAAAGACTACTATTATTTGTAACGGGTATGTCAAATATAAGAGATGTGATTCCTTTCCCGAGAACACCTAATAATGCTGAGTTCTAAATCCGAATAAAATCAGTAAATGACAATGACCCCCAAAAGTTAGACAAAAAAACTTTTGGGGGTTGTAGTATACACTAATACTTCGTACATAAGGTTATGTTTAAACTTGTCAGTATTGCTAATATATATTCTTAGCAATTTTACTTCACCTTTAAGTTCTTCCATAGTTAAAATAGTTTAGTTATTAGATTCCCTGAATAGGTTGCAAGAATGCCAATAAAAACACTCAATCCCGCATATATTGCAAAATTAAAGATATTTCCATCTCTAAGTAAAGCTAAATTCTCATTAGCGAATGTCGAAAAAGTAGTAAAGCCCCCACAAAAACCAACAGTAAGGAACATACGCCATTCAGCACTCATAATATTGCTTCGCTCGGAAATACCATAAAATAGACCAATAAGAAAACAGCCTAAAATATTTACAACAAACGTTCCGTATGGGAAAGCAGAAATAATAGAATTTTGAATAAAGCGTGATATAAGGTAGCGTAAAATTCCACCTAAAAAACTACCGGTACCAATAATGAATAGTATTTTAAACATCATCTTTTTTTGTTATTGCCTCATCTAAAATAGAAAAATAATATCTAGCAATGCTTTCCGAATCAAAGCCAGATTCAATAAAATGGCTTTTAATTTCGCTCGCAGAAGGTTTTTGAGTCTTTATGGCAGAAAGTATAGCTTCTTGCCAAACATTTATTACAAGAGGCTTAAATTGCAATAAATTCAAGCCTAAATCGCAATCAGTCTTAATAGTATCAGATAATATAGCCGGAGTTCCGGCTGCTTGAACTTCTATTGAAACATTAGACAAAGCTTCGGCAAAAGAAGGTAATAACAAAACGTCCATGTATTTCAATAGTTTTATTATATCATTCCTGTAAGCTAAAAACTCAACATTATCAGATAAACCTAACTCCAATACCTGTTTTTTCACTAAATTGATATCATTGCCGTCACCTATAAACAACATTTTAAATGAAATTTGCTTAGACATCATTGATAATGCCAATTGCAATAGAAATTTATGATTTTTGATAGGACTAAACCTACCAATATGACCTATTACAATTTGACCTTTTTTGATATCAAACAATTCATTATACGACTCCCTTTCAAAATTACACAGTGCAGGTGTGTATTTACTAATATCTAATCCGTTTTTTAAATAATACACATCCTTCAAAAATTTTCGACCATAAACACATGTAGTAGCTACTTTGTTACACGCAAAATGTAAATCAAAACAATGCACGGAACAATATCTGTTAATAAATTGCTCTAATCTACCGCTTTGCGAATTTTCTTCAAGGCTTCTATGTGCATGTACGGCACAAACCTTAACGCCGTGTTTCTTTGCATAATAAGCTACTACGGCCGATTGCCAACCATCTATATGACAGTGCAGAATATCGAAGTGATTATCAGAAAAAAAATTATCTATGTTTTTTTTCCATGATAAAAAACCTGTCTTTTTTAAATCAGGCATAATATGGGCATATCCCCCATTTTGACTAACGTAATCGACTAAATCATCACCATTTTTGTAAGAATAGGCGAGTAAACTTGTCTTTATTAATTGCGGAGGCATGGCATACGTTATATTACGTATGCCTGAGGTGATTCCTTCGTTGAAATCACGAAAAAATCGTAGTAAGTGATATTTAGGAACTATTGGCGTCAATGTGCCAACCAGTTTTCCGGATTGTTAATAGATTTATCCTTCCACACTTGGAAATATAACACAGTCTTATTATCCTCATCTGGATCTGAATATATTTTTCCTATTGTCTGTTTCAATGATACCTTATCACCAACTTTTACGTTAACCTTAGTAAGATTCGCATATACTGTTCTATAAAGACCATGTTTAATAATAACAGCGTTATTACTACCCGGTATAGAGAAGCATTGTGTTACCTCTCCTTCAAAAACAGAACGCGCATTTGAGCCACTAGGACATTGAATATATATACCTTTGTTATTTGTTGTAACACGCTCTAAAACAGGATGCGGTTGTATTCCGAAACTTCCCACTACAATCCCTTTTTCTACAGGCCATGGCAATCTTCCTTGATTCTTTTCAAAATTGCCCGAAACTAATTTTTCTTCTTTTGTTAATACATCATCTACTTTTTTGCCTTGTTTTATAGATTCTTTTTCAGATTTTCGAGCTTCTTCTGCAATCTTTCTTTCTATTTGAGCATTTAATTGATCTGCAACTTTTTGCTGCTTCTTCAATTCTTTGCGTAGGTCTTTCTCTTTTCGTTTTAATTTAGATACCATTACAGAATGCCTATTCTTTTCTGACTGCAGTTTTGAGTTTTCTTGCTTGCGATTATTTAAAACATCTAAACGTTTTAAGCGAACTGCTTCAACTTCTTCTAACTTAGCATTAAGTTCCTTCTTTGCCTCTTCTATTTCAACTGCCTTTTTCTTACAATACTCTGAATATTGCTGCATGTATCTATACCTTCTATATGATTCTGCAAAATTGCCTGCCGATAAAACAAACATGAGTTTATCAAAATTGCCTTTTTTATAATATTGGTGATACATTAAGGCTGCATATTCTTTTTTGATAGATTCCAAAGCCTTTTGTTTTGCCGTTGCCTCACTGCGTAAACGCGACAATTGTTGATTAATACCATTTATTTCAGCATTCAAAGAATTAATTACAACCTTTCGCTCTTTTATTTCGGCAGACAAAAGATTAACTTTTGTCATAGTTTTGGCGGTAGTCTCTTTTGTTTCTGAAATAAGATTACTAGTCATCTCTAAGTTCTTCATTGCACGCTCCTTACGTTTTTGCAACTCATCTACAGATTGTGCATTAATAC
>MWBK01000121.1 GCA_002069025.1 Bacteroidetes bacterium ADurb.Bin302
GTATCTATAAATTTTTTTTTGATCTATTTCCACAATGTCTGAACAGACCCTATCTAAAAAATACCTATCATGTGTTACCATGAGCAAGGTCATATTGGATTTATTCAGATATTCTTCCAACCATTCAACCATTTCTAAATCAAGATGGTTTGTGGGTTCGTCTAATATAAGTAAATCCGGTTCGCTGATAAGTGCATTAGCTAAAGCCAAGCGTTTCAACTGACCTCCTGATAATTGCGATATTTTTTTATCAAATTCGCCTACTTGTAACTTTGTCAGAATTTGTTTTGCCCGTGTCTCATATTCCCACTCATCTTCTTTATGACGAATTTTACATTCATTTTCAACACTCATAAAGGCATCAAATACCGTGCTGTCAAGATTGTATTTTGGATCTTGCTCCAAAAATGAAATACGCAAATCACGTTTGAACGAGATTTTTCCCTCATCAGCAGTGTCATTTCCGGCAATAATATTAAGTAGGGTACTTTTTCCGGCACCATTTTTTGCAACTATTGCAACACGCTGCCCTTCAGATAAATCAAAATCGATTTTCTCATACAAAACTAAATTGCCAAAACTTTTAGTTAAACCTTCTATTTGTAGATAACTAACCATAATAATGGGCAAAAGTACAAAAAAATCATTATTTTTGCATCTCATTTATATGTTGTATGAGAAAATACGCCATTTCATTATTGTTTTTGTTATCATCGCAACTTCTTTCATTTGCAGATGAAGGGATGTGGATATTGCCAAATATACCCGACTCCGTATCTGAAAGTTTTGAGGAATTAGGTTGCGAATTGGAAATCAAAGACATATATCACGAAAGAACCTATTCTTTGAAAGACCAAACTGCTTATCTGTCAAATGGTTACACTGCTACACTTCTATCAGAATCCGGTTTGCTTATTACAAATTATAATGCCATTACTAAGTACATATCCGAGAAAGATTCTAACATTATACTCAATGGTTTTTACGCATCTGAAAAATATAACGAAATTCCACTAGGTAACCTGCATGTATTCTTCTTGAAAAGCACTGAGAATGTAACATGGCGAATTAGTTCTAAATTTTTAGATAGTGATAACGAAAGTGTCAGAAAGAACAAAACCGATTCAATATCAAGATTGATTTGTAATGAGAAAGTTCTTCCTGCCGGATGCTTTGCTCAGGTAAAGAAGACATCTAATGAAGAATACTATTTATATATTTACGAAAGATATTCTGATTTAAGATTGAGCTATATTCCACCTAAATATATTGCAGAATATGGCAATAAAAAGGACAAATGGACAGCGAGTAGACACAATGCCGACTTCGCTCTAATTCGTATATATGCAGCCAGAGACGGACAGCCGGCATATTATAGTGATACCAACAAACATGCAGAATTTTCAGGATGCGCAAAAATAGCAGTTGACCCATACAAGGAAGATGATTTTGTGTTTGCTTTAGGATATCCTAATAGCTCTGAGCGTAATATTAGAGCTGCTGATATTTACGAACGCATAATGATTAAAAATAGAATAAGTAAACAAATAATGTCTCGGTTGCAAGATATGAAATATCGCGATTACCAAGACAAAATTGACTATATAAGCAGACTAGAAACGTACATTGACAAACAAAATATTATCAAGAAAAAACGAGCCAAAGAGTATAGTTTTATTAAATGGGCAGCAAATAATGCTAATTTCAATATTGCGCTAAGATACTCAAACGTCATTCCACATCTAAACTCATATTACAAGAAGCGAGAATCCGCTTATTCTCAATTACTTTATTTAAAAGAATTTTCTAATCAAATTGATTTACTGATGGTTGGAAGTATGATGATTGAACTTAATGACAACAATCAGGATGATATTTTTTATGAAATAAGCCGTTTTTACGAAAGGTATAATCCGGCAATAGAAAAACAAGTTTTACTAGTTGCTTTAAACACCTGGAAAGAAAAATGCGAATCGGCATATCTACCTGATATTTTTAATTTTATACAAGAAAAATACAAAGGTGACACAGAAAAATACTTAGATGATTTATTCAAAAAATCTTTCATTACTGAAGAAATTCGTTTCAACAAATATTTAGACAGGCCCACAGAAAAGCAATTCGAATCAGATATGCTAATTGTACTATGCAAGAGCATCTTGAATGCACAATGGCAAGCCTACTCTGCCTATATGATTGATAATGATAAAATTGAGAGATGTAATAGATTATACAAAGAAGGTGTTAATATTCAACATCCCTCAAACATGGCTATGCCTGATGCTAATTACACTCTTCGTATGAGTGTAGGGAAAATAGCTTCATATAGTCCATCAGACGGATATACCATTAATTATGCTACTACATTCAATGGACTATTTGAAAAAAGTTATATAGATCAATATGAAGACAAAATTGACTACAAACTGAAAGCTTTACGAAATAAAGGCAAAGATCTGCGCTTAAATTTTATGACAACTTGTGATATGCCGCCATCAAATACCGGAGAAGGTGTATATAATGCTAATGGCGATTTACTAGGTATATTGTCAAGCGGAAATTCTGAAACAATATGCAGCGAATATTCTTACAATGAACAATATCAACGTACCATGGCATTAGATATTAATTATGTAATATTTTTACTAAAAGAATATTCTAAGGCTAATAAATTGATAGAAGAATTACATTTCAGAGAAGCAGAAAAATACGTAAACATTGAGTATATAGAAGATACCAAAAAACCTGAACCTGCAGAAACAATAATATATACTTCGGAAGATGAAAAGGCTATGGTATTAGATAATGTTGAAGAAAAAACTACACCGGACAAGAATGATGAGTCTACAGAAAGCGAAAATTAAAATCGTTGCA
>MWBK01000122.1 GCA_002069025.1 Bacteroidetes bacterium ADurb.Bin302
TATGCAATGGCGGTTATCCTGAAATTATTAAAAACAAAGCTTTAGCAAATAACTATCTATCGGCATTATTTGATTCTATTATTTTAAAAGATATAGCTAAAAGGCATAAGGTAAGGAATATAGCAGAACTTAACGACCTGGCGACATATTTAATATCAAATTTTTGCAATCAGTTTAGTGCTAATAAACTGACCGAAGATTTGGGCTTTTCGAGCGTAGCTACAACAAAAAAATTTATGAATTACTTAAAAGAACCATATTTGTTTTTTTATCTGCCACGCTATAACAATAAACTCAAACTAATGCAAAAGGCTCCACAAAAAGTTTATATTATTGATAATGGCTTTGTTACAGCACAAGCATTTAACTTGAGCGACAATTACGGAAGATTATTAGAAAATCAAGTATTTATAGAATTACTGCGTAGAGCTTATAATACTGAACAAACTCTATTCTACTATATGTCAAGAAACGGCAAAGAAGTTGATTTTGTTCTTCGCAATGGTACTAGTATAAATTGTTTGATACAGGTATGTTATGATCTAAGCTCAAAAAAGACCGAAGATCGTGAAGTAAATAGTTTGATTGAATGTGCAGAAGAATTAAAGTGTACAAACCTAATAATTATTTCAAGACATGAAAATCGGATAATTTCAAAAAAGGCTCACAATATAAAAGTGATTCCAATATCTGAGTTTTAAAGCATTTAAATACTCCTTTTTTATTCAATACAGAATATTTATTGAATAAAAACCAAGATTTTATTTAAAGGATAATATACTTCACCTACTTACAAGAATCACCACTCTATTTCGGGGAGGTGGTTTTGGCGAAGGTATTCGTTGGTCTGTATGAAATGATTATTTCCAAAGAAGCCTCTAAATACAGACAGTGGAGATGGATGTGCCGATTTAAGCACTAAATGTTTCGATGTATCTATGACCTTGCCTTTTTGTTGAGCATAAGAACCCCATAACAAAAATACAAGATGTTCTTTATTGTCTGATAGTGTTTTAATTACAGCATCTGTAAACCTTTCCCAACCATGGTTTTGATGCGATCCTGCAAGATTTGCACGCACCGTAAGAGTAGCATTTAGTAATAATACACCTTGTTTTGCCCAACGCTCTAGATTGCCACTCTCAGGCATCGGTTTATTATACTCTGCTTTAATTTCTTTAAATATATTTTGTAAGGATGGAGGAAATTGAACTCCTTCATTAACCGAAAAGCATAAGCCATGAGCCTGACCTTCACCATGATATGGATCTTGACCTATCAAAACTACTTTTACATTTTCAAACGGACAGGAGTTGAACGCATTAAATATTTTATTCCCCGGAGGATACACTAGCCCATTTTTGTATTCATTGCGTACAAAACTTACTAAATCCGCAAAATATGGTTTATCAAATTCTGCTTGTAAATATGCTTGCCAAGATGAATCTATGTTTACAAGCATTTTTCGAAACGATATGTCATTAATTGATATGCCAAGCGTGCAGCCAAGAAATCTGATGCACGTTCATTTGGATTAGGACACAATTCAACTATGTCGAAACCAACTACATTACGATTATAAAATACAGAGCGTAAGAAATGTAAAACTTGATAATAATTTAATCCTCCGGGTTCAGGCGTACCGGTTGACGGCAAAACAGAAGGATCAAATACATCTAAATCTATTGTAACATACACATTTTCAGATAGTGTAGATATGGCTTTTTCTTGCCATAAATCATTATTATATATTTTATGAGCATAAAATATTCTGCTCTCATCGAAGTTACCCAACTCTTCAACACACATACTACGAATACCTACTTGAGTAATAGGACACATTTTCGATGCATTATACATCACACATGCGTGATTCAAAGTAGAACCTTCATATGTATCACGCAAATCAGAATGAGCATCTAATTGTAAGATAGTTAAGTTTTTATACTTACGAGACATGGCTCTAAATGCACCAATACTTACAGTATGATTTCCTCCTATAGTTACAGGAAACTTGCCATCATTAAGCAATGCAGATACACGATTATCAACGGCATCACATAAAACCTCAGGAGTTTTATTTTCAGTAACAGGATCAGCCGTATAAATGCCTCTTTTGTAAACCTCTGTCTTAGTTTCAATATCGTACCATTCCAATGCTACAGAGGCATCTAATAAAGCTTCAGGTCCTTTATCAGAACCCTTTACCCATGTACTTGTTTTATCGTATGGTACAGGTAGTACTGCAATTTTTGAAGACTCGTAATTACGGTATGCTTCGGGTATTCCTGCAAATGCTTCCATATTAATAGCCTAATACTTTTAACATCGATTTATAACTTTGTTCTTTAGCAAATAACTTGGTATTGTATTCGCCGTTTTCATCTACATCTATTACAACATGCTTTGGTGCCGGAATCAAACAGTGCTGAATACCTCCAAAGCCGGCCAATGCTTCTTGATATGCTCCACAATGAAACAAACCTATATATTGTGGTTCCTGTCCACTAGGATCTACTTTAGGCAAGAAGATTGCATTATTATGACCTGCACTATAATAGTCTTCACTATCACAAGTAAGTCCTCCAAGATGTACACGTTGATATTCTTTGTCCCAATTATTTATAGCCAATAAAATGTATCGCTGATTAATTGACCATGTATCAGGCAAAGTAGTTATAAATGAACTGTCTATCATATTCCATAACTCACGATCATTCTGTTGCTTTTGGTTTACTATACTATAAATAATAGCACCGCTTTCACCAACAGTAAACGACCCGAACTCTGTGAATATATTCGGTTCTTGAACTCCGTTCTGTGAACATATTGTTTTAATTTGTGCTACGATTTCTTCTGCCATATATTCATAATCGTAGTTATAATCCAAATATGTAGCTATTGGGAATCCTCCGCCTATATCCAAACTATCAAGTTCCGGACAAATCTTTTTCAATTCGCAATACAGTTCTACCGCTTTTACCAATTCACTCCAATAATAAGCAGTATCTTTAATTCCTGTATTGATAAAGAAATGCAATAATTTAAGTTCCGTTTTAGGATTATCTTTTATCTTTTCATAATAATATGGAAGAATGTCATTATATCTGATACCTAAACGAGATGTATAAAAATCAAACTTTGGTTCTTCTTCAGATGCAATACGAATACCTACCTTACATTTTTTATCTAAACCATTAAGTAATAGATCCAATTCAAATTTATTATCTAATATAGCAACGGTATTTTCAAAACCTTCATTTACAAGATGTTGAATATTTTCAACATACTGCGGACGTTTAAATCCGTTACATATAATATAATTATCCTTTTTAAATGAACCGGTTTCGTACAAATCTTCAATCAGATTTATATCAAAAGCAGAAGATGTTTCAATATGTACACCATGTTTCAACACTTCTTCCATTACAAATGAAAAATGTGAACTCTTAGTACAATAGCAATAATGATAGTCGGCATTATAATCAACCTTAGCCATTGCTACATTAAACATTCTGCGAGCTTTTTGTATTTGCTGAGCTATTTTAGGCAGATATGTAAGCCTTAGTGGTGTACCATACTGTTCTATTACATCCATCAATGGTATCCCATTAAACTGCAACTCATTATCCTTAACTTGAAACTCCTCTGTAGGGAATTCTGATGTCTGTTCAATAAGATCAACGTACTTGTTTTTCATTATAGTTACAAATTTAACTTACTTACTTTGTGTTTTTTTTGACAATGTAACTCACTCGGATTGTAAAAATCATTAAAGTTGACAAAGATAAATAATAATATGTACCACTATAACTGTTTTTATAAAAAAAACGATGATAGTATATAAAAAAACTATATGTTTTAACTAAAACTATAATGTAGCAGCGGCACACATCTCTGCACAACGTTCTCCATCTATTGCAGCCGAAACAATTCCGCCTGCATATCCGGCTCCTTCTCCGCAAGGATATAAGCCTTCTATTTGTATATGTGCCAATGTTTCTGTATCACGTAATACACGAATTGGAGCTGATGTTCTTGTTTCAACACCTATCAAAGCAGCTTCATTAGTTAAGAAATTTGACGACCATTTACCAAAAGTAGCTAAGCCATCACGCAAACGAGCATCTATAAACCTTGGTAAAACAGTATTTAACTGTGTAGATTTAAGTCCGGGTACATAAGAACTATCGGGCAATGTAGAAGATTCTTTTTTATGTATAAAGTCGGTCATTCTTTGTGCCGGAGCTACTTGTGTGCTTCCTCCTGACAGCCATGCCTTTCTTTCTAAATCTTCTTGGAAACGCATCATCGAAAAAACACCATATTTAGCATATTCGGGCAAATCTTCCGGACGTATTTCCACTACCATACCCGAATTAGCCCATTTTGAACCTCTGTTTGATGGTGACATTCCGTTCACAACAACTTGTTGTGGTCCACTTGCAGCAGGTACTACAAAACCACCCGGGCACATACAAAATGAATAAACTCCCCTATTTTGAATTTGCGTTACAAAATTGTATTCAGCAGGAGGCAAATACAATCCTCTTCCTTGTACATTATGATATTGAATTTGGTCAATTATAATTTGAGGATGCTCTAAACGCACTCCTACGGCAATTCCTTTTGACTCCATTGTAACTCCGCGTTTATCTAAAAAGGCATACACATCGCGTGCCGAATGACCTGTTGCCATAATTACCGGTCCATGGTATTCATCACCATTGGCAGTAATTACTCCCTTTACAGATTCTTTATTGAGTATTAAATCAACAACTTTAGTTTCAAAATGGACTTCTCCGCCCGATTGTATAATTCTTTCACGAATTTTACGAATAAGGTCAGGTAATTTATCTGTTCCTATATGTGGATGCACGTCAACCAAAATATTAGGATTAGCTCCATGCATACAAAAAATCTTCAATATGCGTTCGTTATTTCCTTTCTTTTTACTTCGTGTATATAATTTACCATCAGAATAAGCCCCGGCACCACCTTCTCCAAAACAATAATTTGATTCGGGATCAACTATTTGATCTCGCGAAATTAATGCAATGTCGCGTTTTCGAGTAGATACATCTTTTCCTCTTTCAAGTAAAATTGGTTTTAGTCCTAATTCAATTAAACGAAGAGCGGCAAACAAACCTGCAGGACCTGCACCAACAATAATAACAGGCTTCGATTTTGACACATCACCATACTCAGCTATACAATAATCTATTTGTGGAGCCGATTCATTTTCAAACACGCGTATACTCAGATTAACATAAACTGTTTTCTGACGTGCATCAATAGAACGTTTTAAAATTTGAACCGCCTTGATTGATACAGAATTTAAGCCGTATTCTTTTGATACAAAATCAATCAAAACACGTTCATCAGCTGCTATAGCCGGTAATACACGCAGATTATATTCATGAATCATACTTCAATATTTGTGATGTAAACAATAAGTTTTATCGAATGAAAAAGCCCCGGCTTTTGCCGAGGCTTAAATATTTATACCGAAACAAAATTATTCAGCAGCAGGAGTTTCAGCATCAGGAGTTTCAACAACTGGAGCTTCAGCAACAGGAGCTTCTTCAGCAGCAGCTTCAACAATCGGTTGAGCAGCCTTTACAGCTTCTTGTTCAGCAGCTAATTTTTCAGCTCTTTTCTGTGCAGCTTCAGCAGCTTTAGCAGCGTTAACAGCTTTTTCTGCTGTTAGTCTGGCTTTTGCTTTTTCAGCAGCAGAAGCATTAGTTTTTTCTGAAATCTTAGCGATTGATTTAGCTTTTTCAGCTTTCCATGCTTGGAATTTTTTTTCAGCTACTTCTTCAGTAAATGCGCCCTTAGCTACACCACCCATTAAGTGTTTCTTCAACATTACGCCTTCATCCGAAAGGATATTACGTACTGTATCTGTTGGTTGTGCGCCGGAATTAACCCATTTAAGAGCTAGTTCGAAGTTAATGTCTACCGTTGCAGGATTGGTGTTAGGGTTGTAAGAACCAATTCTTTCGACAAACCTGCCATCACGTGGCGCTCTACTGTCAGCAATAACGATATGATAATATGCATATCCTTTGCGACCATGTCTTTGCAATCTAATTTTAGTTGCCATTTTTTATTGTTTTAAATTATTACTTCTGTGCATTACTCGAATGCGGGTGCAAAGATACAAAATAAATTCTATCTATCAACAATTTATATGTGTTTTTGCAATGAAGAAATAATAATCTATTTAATAGCTTATAGTTCTTTCAAATATATATGGACCTAACTCCATGCGAGTCCAGTTTCCTCTATCGTCATATTTTGTTGAAACATCCCAATCAAAAGAAAAATCGATAGATTGATCGGCAGCCATTGCAGCTTCTTTACGAGCTTTTTTAGCTTCATTAAGCTTTATATTATTTTTTGAATCGCCAAAAATCTCAATATAATTCCACTTAGTTATATTACCCCAATTGTTTTTAATATCCATAGAAACACTGGAACGGATTTTTTGAGGTTGTCCGTAACTGTCTTCTTCTAAGACTTCAATCTGATGTTTAATATTATCAGCTAAAATATATGCGTAATTATCGTAGCCCTTATTTTTTTCTAATAAAATACTCCCTTCCCAATCAAGTAAAGTAATAACTCCATCAGAGTTGATTTTTACCAAAGATTTAAATTGAGTATGATTTTCACTAACCAAAGAAGGAAATTTAATGTTATTTGAATCAGCTATTGCCTTAAGGAAAGAGAATGGACGTGATGATACCGATTTACCTTCAAAATTAATAGTACCATCAGTATTCATTGACAACTGTACTTCTTCAGTTGTTTCCGTTTTCATCTTAATGAAGCCACCAACCAAATTCTCTGTTTTACAAAATGTTTCTGCTGCCATTTTGTCTGAAATTGAATTTATTTTATCATAAACAGGCATAATAATACGTAGCAAAGTACCATCAAAGGTCGTTATGCCCATATGTTCTCCTGTTTTTTTATTGTACTTAGGTTGCAGTGTATTAATCTTTATTTTCTCTTTTTTACCTTCGTCATCTATCACAACTTGAGATGCAGAAAAACTTTTAATTCTATTTTGTACATCATATTCAAGTTTGTATGTAATAGGCATATTGTTTGAAGTAGTTATTTTGCCTTCAATAGACTTTGGTTTTCCTTTACAATCATTTAAAGGGAAGAATTGGAACGGATAGTTCAATCTAAAAATCTGACAAATAAGATCGTTATATGTATAATAATCAACAAAACGAGACATATTCCTATTAATCACATTGAATAAAGGTGCATATTTAACAGCTGCAACAGGATAATTTAATACGAATGGACGCAAGGCATTATATTGAGACAGAGCCAACTCACCTTCAACATATTTACCATATTGTTCGTATGCTTCTCGAGCTTTTTCAGGCTCTTCAAGCCATGCATAACAAATAGATAAATTATGATATACATCAAGCAATTGTTCTTCTTTACAAAGTCCTATATTGTAAGACAAAACATCCGTATATAGTCTTAATATATTTTTCTCGCTTTTTGTTAAAAGAAGATGCTTTTTATTCTCTACTGCATCAATAACACGAGATTTAAGTTCTGATAAGTTTGAAATTCCGGGTATATCCGCCAAATTAAACGGAGTTTCGAAAGTACCGAAACCATATTTCGAAAACACATCTTGTCTAACTCTTCTGTATGCTGCATGTATTCCTACCAATGATGATGCCGGCAATCCCTTAGCATATTGTTCGTTTTTTGTTGAATCAACACCCTGTAAAACGCCTAAATCAATTTCATTTAAAACATGACCTTCATTATCGCTGATACGGTATCTGCACTTAATTTTATACGGAACCGCGATCAAATCACCATTCCCTTTTATACTATCAGCACTACTTTCCAAAGGTATATTTGATACAAGTATTTCAACCATTGCTCGTTTCTTACTGGCATCACTACAATAAATATAAGCAGGAACAAATTTCCATACAGCAAACCGACCAACCTTATCAACCACCTTATTTATTTCATTTTCTTCAAGCATCAAGCGTAAAGAATCTCTTCCCGTCCATCCCTCTTTAGAAGTACGTTCGTTATCAATCATCAAATACACATTAGCAGCTTCAAATTGTACACTCTTTGTAGGTGCCTGAAAATAAGATACATTACTTGCAAACAAACTGTATGTAGATAGTATGTATATGCAAAAAAGAAGGCTATATTTTTTATTCATTTGATACGAGCATTATTAGTAATGATGCAAAGGTAATAATTTTATATTTCTATCGGGCAAAAATGTTTAAAAAGCCATGAATTAGCATCGTAGAATAACATTTTTTATAGGGTGAAGGACGCGTAATGTGTAGGGGCGAATTGCATTCGCCCGTGGGATTCGGGGTGTGATTATGTTTCGTTGGTCGATTTTGTAGG
>MWBK01000123.1 GCA_002069025.1 Bacteroidetes bacterium ADurb.Bin302
CTTATTGGCGAATTAGTCGCAAGTATTGGAAACAAGATTTATTCTGCCGGTTTGCACAGAATAGATTTCGATGCAAGCAATTTAGCAAGCGGAGTGTATAATATTGTATTGAGTTCTGGAAGCAAGAAAGTAACATCGTTTATGATTGTGGACAAGTAGTTAATGATTAATGATTATTGGTAGAAGAAAAAATTCTAATGACTAATGGCCAGTAACTAAAGACTTAATTACCATAAACCTAAAACACTCCTTCCCAAGTTTAACTTGGGAAGGAGATGGAAAAGAATCTCCTTTATGATTGTGGGTAAATAGCTATCGGTAAGACCTCCGTAGCTGTTGAAAAGTCCGGCACCGCAAGGTGCTGGACTTTTCGTTTAATAGAGTTTATTTTTCTTCCCAATTTGAATTTGCGATGAGAAAATCTTCTGAACTATGATTTATTTAATTCTTTTGATTAAGATGGTTTTCTTTCTTAATCATACAAATCATAAAAATAACAGTTCAAAGACAAAATCAGCTGTCAGATACTATTCTCCTTCTGAAGTTGAACTTGGGAAGGAGGTTAAGAAGAATTCTTTATTTAACATTCTGAAAGTTTATGAAATCAATCAACTATTTCACCAACTTCACTTTCTTTAAAACAAATAAAACCAAATAAGCAATTAAGCTGCCGATGATTGTACCGCAGATTATATCTATTGGATAGTGCACGCCAACATACACTCTCGAAAAAGCAACCAATGCAGCTATTGAAAAGAAAAGCCACCTCATTTTTATAAAAAAGAACGAAAGAATTACAGCAGCAGCAAAGTTATTTGCAGCGTGCGAAGATGCAAAGGATTTGCCACCGCCGCAGGGGACTAAAGAACGAACATACATTCCAGCTTCCTGACAGGGACGGTCCCGATTCACAACCGGCTTGATTAATCTGCTGTTTATTACATCGCTTAATGTAATTGTTAAAGCTAATGCAAGGACGCAGATTCTTCCGTTTCTTCCACCTTTCCAAAGCAACCAAATAATTAAGGCAGCATAAAGTAAAACCCAATGCTCGCCATTTGTAATAAATGGGAAAAACTTATCGAAAAGTGGATTAGTAAAAGTTTGATTTCTTCTTCCAAAGTGGCTATTTGTGGCTCAATTTCATCAATCTCAGCTTTAGCCATAGAACGCATTTCTTCGTCATTTTCAGTATCTAAAAGTTCTTTAGCCTCTGATAGGTTCGCCAATAATTTTTTGTATCGTTTACCTGCATTTACAATTTGCTCTAGTTCGTGATATTCTTTGTTTAATTTTACAAAGCGTTTCATATCTGCTATAACTGCAGGATCGGTAATAAAAGTCGATACCTCTTCGAACTTATGATAAAGTCCTTCTAATTTCGTTATAAGTTGATTCTCTCCCATATAGAATCAATATTCAAAGGTTCCGAATTCGCTACTTATTGTCAAACGAGTCTTTTTGTCAGCCTCGATGTGACCAATAATTTTAGCATCAATACCAAATGATTTTGAAATGGTAATAACCCTTTCTGCATCAGCCGGAGATACATAAACTTCCATGCGATGCCCCATGTTAAATACCTTGTACATTTCAGACCAATCAGTTCCACTTTGTTCCTGAATTGTCTTGAAAAGAGGAGGAATAGGGAATAGATTGTCTTTAATAACATGAACATTCTCAACAAAATGTAGAACTTTTGTTTGTGCTCCACCAGAGCAATGCACCATACCATGTATTGATGGTCGCATTTCGTCCAGCATTTTTTTGATAACGGGAGCATATGTACGGGTAGGAGATAAAACCAATTTGCCGGCATCAATAGGAGAATCTTTGACTTCGTCAGTAAGCTTTAATTTTCCTGAATATACTAATTCGGATGGTACTGCTGCATCATAACTTTCAGGATATTTTTCTGCAAGGTATTTTGCAAATACGTCGTGTCTTGCAGATGTTAGTCCGTTACTGCCCATACCTCCATTATATTGTTTTTCGTATGTTGCTTTACCAAACGATGCCATACCAACAATTACATCTCCTGCTTTTATATTTGCGTTGTCAATCACATCGCTTCGTTTCATTCGGCAAGTTACAGTGCTGTCAACAATTATTGTTCTAACAAGATCACCAACATCTGCCGTTTCTCCGCCTGTAGCATATACGCCAACGCCCATTTCGCGTAGTTCTGCAAGTAGTTCGTCTGTGCCGTTTATTATTGCCGAAATAACTTCTCCGGGAATTAATATTTTATTTCTTCCAATGGTTGATGAAACTAAAATATTGTCAACAGCTCCAACACAAAGTAAATCATCAATATTCATAATTAAAGCATCCTGTGCAATACCTTTCCATACTGATAAATCTCCTGTTTCTTTCCAATAAAGATAGGCTAATGATGATTTAGTACCCGCTCCATCTGCATGCATGATGTTGCAGTATTCAGCATCTCCACCGAGTATATCAGGTATAATTTTACAGAAGGCTCTGGGATAGATACCTTTGTCAATGTTTTTTATGGCGTTGTGAACGTCCTCTTTTGATGCAGACACCCCGCGCATCATATAACGTTGATTATTCATGTCTAATTTAATTTGTACCTATAAGTTATAGTTCCTGATTGTACGGTTGAACCGGATATCCCATTGAATGTTGCACGCATTGCAGCTATTTCTGCTTCTTTTCGCATAGATGCATCACCAATTGTTGTACCTAGTGCACCGGATTTTGCACTTATTACTTTGCCGGAAGGATCAACTTCAATTGAAACAACGATTATTCCTTCTTCATTTTTGTCGTATTTAGGTTCCGGAATTTTTCCTGACAGACTACGACCATTAAGATTGTAACTATGTCCACTACCGGTACCTCCGCCAACACGATTTTTAGAATTTACGTCTCCAAAAGGATTACCTTGATTGCCGGCACCACCCGTTATACCTTCGCCGGTTGCGTTAGTATCAGTACCTTTACCTCCTTTGCCGAAAGCACTTTTTGCTGCACTAGCAGCTTTAGCACGCTTTGCTTCCTCTATTTTGCGTTTCTCTTCTTCTTGGCGTTTTTGCTCAGCCAATAAGCGTTGACGTTCTAATTCTTGCTTTTTAGCTTCTTCAATTTTCTTTTTAGCTTCTTTTAGCTCTAGTGATTCCTCTATATTTTGAGTTTGTAATTCGCTTTTAGAAGAATTATTGATTAATGGAGGATTTGTTGCATCAGGAATATCTTCAAGTTGGTCTTCGATTGCACTTTGTGGTGCAGGCTCAAATAAACCTTCTCCTGTGTCGCTTGTTCCATAATTTACGGTCAGACCTTCCTCTTCTTGCGGCAAATAAATTTTTATGCCGCAAAATAGTATAGCCAACAGCAAAAGAGCATGAACGGCTATTGTCCCAATAATACCGGCAAATTTACTGTCTTTGTCTTTCCAATTGTTTTTTTTCATGATTCCTTAACAGGTCTAGTTGCGATAACAAGTTTAAATTTGTTTTTATTTGCTATGTTAAGTACACGAACAATCTCGCGATAAGGAACAGACTCATCTGCATATAGAGCAACATACATTTCAGGTTCAGCAGCAACTACAGATTGTAGAAATGGTTCAATTTCTTCAAATGTTACTTGGCGTTCTTGTTGTTTGCCTTCTGCTACGTAAAAATTTATATTCTCGTCAATATATATTCTAGTAATAGGTTTTGCCGCTGCTTGACTGCTACTTTGCGGAAGTAGCAATTTTATAGCACTTGGAGTAACAACTGTTGATGTTATCATAAAAAATATCAGCAACAAAAACACCAAGTCCGTCATAGAGGACATGCTAAAAGACGCATTAATCTTGTTTCTTTTTTTTAGAGCCATGGCTGACTATTTAATTGGTTCATTCAATAAATCCATAAATTCCATGGTGCTTAATTCCATCTTTTGTACTACAGAATCTAATTTTGATACTAGATAGTTATATGCAAAATATGCAGTAATACCCACAATTAATCCGGCTACAGTTGTAATCATGGCAGTATAAATACCATTTGATAAAACTGTAATATCAATGTTATTTCCTGCATTAGCCATATCAAAGAATGCTTGTACCATACCTATTACAGTTCCTAAGAATCCAAGCATGGGAGCACCACCGGCTATAGTAGCTAACATCGAAAATCCGCGTTCTAATTTGTTAGTTTCAATATTACCAACATTTTCGATTGCTATAAGTACATCATTCATTGGTTTACCTATACGTGAAATTCCTTTTTCAATCATTCTTGATGCAGGAGTATTAACTTGTTGGCATAATTTTGTAGCAGAATCGACTTTGCCTTCTGTTATATAGTCTTTGATGCGATCCATAAATGATTTATCTCTTTTAGATGCCTTGTGAATTACAACTAGACGTTCAATAAAAATATAAACAGCTATAATAGAAAGAATTAGCAAAGGTATCATAATTATAGGACCACCTTTTTTTGCCATTTCAAAGTAATTCATTTCAATCACTTCCGGCGTCGTAGTTACAACTGTTTGCATAGTGCTGTCAACTGCAGACTCTGCTGCCAATGGAATTTGCAAAAGGATATTCAAAAAGTTCATAATTTAGAAGGTTAATTGTTGTCTGTATTTTTGTATTGTTGATTCTAATCCGAAATATAAGGCATCAGATATTAATGCATGGCCTATTGATACCTCGTCAAGGAAAGGAACATTTTGGGCGAAATACTTCAGATTTACCAAACTAAGATCATGCCCGGCATTTACTCCAAGCTTGCATTTATGAGCAAAAGCAGCTGCTTCTGCAAAAGGTTTTACCGCTTGAAATTTGTCGACTAAAAATTGTTCAGCGTAAGGTTCTGTGTATAATTCAATGCGATCGGTTCCTGTTTTTGCAGCATATTCTATGTTCTTTAGATCTGTGTCTGTAAAAATTGAAACCCTGATTCCTTTACTATGAAATATTTTGACCGTTTCTTCCAAAAATTGAAGGTGTTTAACAGTGTCCCATCCGGCATTTGAAGTAAGCGCTTCAGGTGGATCCGGAACCAAAGTAACCTGAGTAGGGACAACTTCCAATACCAAATCAATAAATGATTGTTGAGGATATCCTTCAATATTGAATTCTGTAGTAACTAATTTCTTTAATTCGCGCACATCCGAGTAGCGTATATGACGTTCATCAGGTCGTGGATGAACCGTTATGCCTTGTGCGCCAAACTTCTCACAATCAATTGCTACTTGCTCAACATTAGGAGTATTACCGCCTCGTGCATTACGTATCGTTGCAACCTTATTTATATTTACGCTAAGTTTTGTCATTATAATTCAGTAAAAATTACTTACTTTGTAAGTCCGTTTATAAAAGACGTACAAAGTTAATTATTTATTATTGTTTCACCTTGTTTCAATGTATAAAGTTTTCCACAATTATGAGAGTAGCAGTATTTGGCAGTATTCATAAAAAAGGATTTTCAAATGCTTGTGATATGTTGTTGCAAGCTTTAGAACGTCATGAGGCAGATGTCTTTTTATTTGATGAGGTATACAAGCATTTGCTTAGCGTAAAAGCTTATTTGCCTTCAAACTATAAGGTTTTACAAGACGGTGATGACATACAAGTAGATTTAGCCTTGAGTCTAGGTGGAGACGGAACTTTCTTAAAAACAGCACAAAGGATAGGAACAAGACGAATACCTATACTTGGAATTAAATTAGGAAATTTGGGTTTCTTAGTAGATGTTCAAAGTAATGAAATATCTGCAGCTATTGATGATGTTTTTGAAAACGGCATACAAATAGAGGAACGCAGTATGCTTCAACTTAAAACCGATAAACAGCGATTTACAAACGGCGAAACCATTGCTTTGAATGAAATAGCAGTACTTAAATTAGATATATCATCGATGATAAAGGTGCATACAATTGTTAATCGTGAGTATTTATGTACCTATCGTGCAGATGGTCTATTAGTATCTACTCCTACAGGTTCAACTGCCTATGCTTTAAGTGTTGGAGCTTCTATATTGGTTCCTCAAAATAAAAGTTTTATCTTATCTCCTGTAGCTCCGCATAGTTTAAATCTAAGGCCTGTAGTTATACCTGACGATTGGAAAATTGAATTGGAAGTAGAGAGTCGAAATGATAGCTTTTTGATTTCTTTGGATGGTCGTTCTCAGGTTTTTGATAAACATACAAAACTGATTATAACAAAGGCTGATTACAGCATTCTTTTAGCAAAGAGAAAAGGTCATACATATTTTAAAACCTTACGTGAAAAATTGATGTGGGGTATGGATGCCCGTTCTAATTAAAACAAAATGAACACCGAAATTCAGACTGCAAAATCGGGTTTGCCATATGTGATACTAGGTATAGATCCGGGTACTACAGTAATGGGATACGGACTTATACGGGTACAAGGTAATAAAGTTGAAATGCTTGCAATGGGTGTACTTGAGTTGAAAAAGCTAGCAGACCATTACGAAAAGCTAAAAAGGATATTTGCAAGGGTACTTTCTTTAATTGATGAATTTGATCCTCAAGTATTGTCAATAGAATCTCCGTTTTTTGGTAAAAATGTACAATCAATGCTAAAGTTGGGTAGGGCACAAGGAGTTGCCATGGCTGCAGCACTTTATAGAGATATCACTGTACAAGAATACACTCCATTGAAAATTAAAATGTCGATAACAGGAAGAGGCTCTGCATCAAAAGAGCAGGTTGCCGATATGTTGAAACGTTATCTTAAAATAACACCTGAGCAGATGCTTCCGCAATTGGATGCTACAGATGCACTTGCAGCTGCATATTGTCATTATTTACAAATAGGAAATCCTTCCATTAAACCTGAATACAAGTCTTGGAAGGATTTTATTTCTCAGAATGATAAGCGTGTAAAGAAGTAATTATTCTTCTTCTGCTGCCATATTGTGATAAACATTCTGAACGTCTTCGTCATCTTCAATTTTGTCTAATAACTTTTGAATAGAAGCACGTTGTTCTTCTGTTACTTTTTTATAGTCATTAGGAATACGTTCAAATTCAGCACTATTAATTTCAAATCCGTTGTCTTCTAAATATTTTTGTATTGCTGAGTATGATTGGAAATCTCCGTATATAATTAAATTTCCATCATCATCTTTGTCTATTTCTTCAACACCGAAATCAATCAATTCCAATTCCATGTCGTCCATAGATACTCCATCTTTAGGACACACATTGAATACACATTTGTGATCGAACAGAAATTGTAAACAACCTGTTGTTCCGAGTGAGCCTCCGTATCTTGTAAAATAACTACGTATGTTAGCTACAGTACGAGTGTTGTTATCAGTTGCTGTTTCTACAAATATTGCAATTCCGTGAGGACCATATCCTTCGTAATTAAGTTCTTTGTAATCATTCTCATCCTTAGCGAATGCCTTTTTAATAGCGCGTTCAACATTCTCTTTAGGCATGTTTTCTTTCTTTGCCTGTTGAATCAACACGCGTAAACGAGGGTTACCATCAGGATCGCTTCCGCTTTCGCGTACTGCAATTGTAATTTGTTTTCCTAACTTAGTAAAAACGCGGGCCATATTTCCCCAACGTTTCATTTTGGTTGCTTTCCTATATTCAAATGCTCTTCCCATAACGATATTTATTATGATAATTTTATTATCTGATTACTGCTCCAAGTCTCTCTGTAAATGCTTTGATTAAATTTTGCATTATTTTGTCTATCTGCTTGTCTTCCAATGTCTTTTCAGAATCCTGAATAGTGAAATTGACTGCGTAAGATTTTTTACCTTCTTCAAGATTTTTCCCTTCATAAACATCGAACAAAACTACTTTTTTCAATAATTTACGTTCTGTTTCAAATGCAATATTTTCGATTTGTTCGAAATTTATATTTTTATCCAGCAATAAAGCCAAGTCGCGTTTAACCTCAGGGAATTTTGGGAGATCTTTATAGCTCGTTTTATTGTTCTTTACTTGTTTAAGAATTTGGTTCCATTCCATATCTGCATAGTAAACTTCAGTATCAATGTCGAATGCTTTTAATAATTTCGGAGAAATAATGCCAAGTGTTACTAATGTTTTGCCTCCACGCGTTTCAAATTTAATTGCTTGTGAGAAAATATCGATCTCGGTTTTTGTGGTTAAATAGCTGTTAGATGCTATGCCTAAGCGAGCCAAGACATTAATTACATGAGCTTTTAAATCAAAGAATGTCAATTTGCGTTCGCTATCAGTCCAAATAGCTTCGTAACTATTTCCGGATAGCCAAATGCCTAAATGAGGCTCTTCAGAATATGCTGCTAATGCTTGTTCACTACCTGCGTTTTCAGGATGATAGTGATAGCAAGTTCCAAATTCATAGAATTTTAAATTAGTACGACGACGATTTCTGTTATATGCTATACTTTCTAAACCACCGAACAACAATGTTTGGCGCATTACACTTAAATCGCTGCCAAGTGGATTCATAATTTTAACTGCATTTTCTGCAGGATATGAATTCAATGAATTGTAATACGATAATTTGGTCAATGAATTATTCAAAATTTCAATAAATCCCGCACCGGTAAGTTGTTTTGCGACTCTATTTTGAAGTGCATTGCTATCCGGTGTGATTGAATAACTTATTGATGATTTTAAATCGGAACCGGGTAAAATATTATTATATCCGTATACACGCAATATATCTTCAATAACATCAACATCTCTTTGTACATCAACTCTATAAGGAGGTACAGATAATGATAAACAATCTTCTGTTTCATTATCTATTTTTATTTCTAAACCGGATAGAATCGATTTTACAGTATCTTTTGGTATTTCTTTACCTATAAGGCTGTTTAATTTATTGTATGTAAGTTCTACCTTAAAATCTTTTATTGGGTTGGGGTATATATCAATAATATCCGAAGATACTTGACCACCTGCAACTTCTTTTATCAACAAAGCAGCACGTTTAAGTGCATAAATTGTAATATTCGGATCGCATCCACGTTCAAAACGGAATGATGAATCTGTATTTAAGCTATGTCTACGTGCTGTTTTTCTAACCCAAACAGGATTAAAATATGCACTTTCAATAAAAATCCGTTTTGTGTTTTCTGTTACGCCTGAATCTGCACCACCAAATACACCTGCTATACACATGCCTTCTTCGGCATTACATATCATGAGGTCATTATCAGAAATTTCGCGAGTTACTTCATCTAAAGTCTTAAATGGAGTTTTGTCAGCTAAAGTTTTAACAAATATATGATTACCTTTAATTTTATCACCATCAAATGCGTGTAGCGGTTGTCCTAACTCTTGCAAAATAAAGTTGGTTACATCTACAACGTTGTTAATAGGGCGTTGACCTATGCTGATCAACCTATGCTTTAACCAGTCAGGAGATTCTTTTACATTGATTCCGGTCATACTTAAGCCGCAATATCTTGGGCAAGCTTCGTGATTTTCGACAGTTACTTGAATCGGGAAATCGTGATTGTCAACAGAAAATGCTGATACAGAAGGTTTAATAAGTTTTATACCTAAACCCGCAGCCAAATCGCGAGCCACACCAAAGTGTGATATGGCATCAGCACGGTTTGGAGTAATATCAACCTCAATTAATGTATCGTCTTCTATGTTGTAATATTTTTTTGCAGGAGTACCAAGTTCGGCATCTTTAGGCAATTCGATTATACCATCGTGACTTTTTCCTATGCCAATTTCATCTTCGGCACACAACATGCCAAAAGATTCAACACCACGTATTTTTGATTTCTTAATTACAAATTCTTTATCTTCTTCGTATAGTTTAGTACCAACCTGAGCGAATATGGTTTTTAATCCTGCGCGGCAGTTTGGTGCACCGCAAACTACTTGTAGTAAATTGCCATCACCGGCATCAACCTTGGTTATATGTAAATGATCTGAATCAGGATGATCGATACATTCTACAACTTGAGCTACAACCAAGCCTTCCAAGCCTCCTTTTATGGTTTGCACTGTTTCGACTGTTTCTACTTCCAATCCCAAAGATGTCAATTTCTTAGCAGTCTCTTCAGGGTCGATTGTTAGTAAAACGTACTTTTTAAGCCAGTTATACGAAATGTTCATAGCAGCTATTTTGGAATATTAGGCTGCAAAATTAGTGTTTTTAATTGAAAAAGGAAAATAGCACAGCAGTTATATTTGCTATGTTAGAAAAAAACCATGCTATTTTATGATAAGTACGGTAGCGTAGGCGGCTATACCTTCTTCTTTTCCAACAAAACCAAGTTTTTCTGTGGTAGTTGCTTTTATTGAGATGTCTTCAGGCAGTATGTTAAGACATTGAGCGAGGCATTTTTGCATTGATTCAATGTGTGGGTTTAATTTAGGTTTTTCCGCACAAATGGTTGCATCAATATTAGAAATAGAGAAACCGTGAGAACTTATTAGTTCTCCGGTTTCTTTTAATAAAACTTTACTATCTATTCCTTTGTATTTTGGGTCGGTATCAGGAAAGTGGTATCCTATGTCGCGTAAGTTTGCTGCACCAAGTAGTGCATCACATATTGCATGAATAAGAACGTCTGCATCAGAATGTCCTAGTAGTCCTAAGGAATGTTCTATACGTATACCACCCAACCATAGTTCGCGCTCGGGTGCAAAACGGTGAACATCATATCCAAAGCCTACTCTGATTTTCATGTCAATAGTTTGGGGTTTTTACGCCATTAATTACTATCGTCTCTGGTATTGCTTGCTAATTCTTTTAGACCACCCATGTTAAATCCAAGTGTAAAACGTAAGGTTTGATCCAAAGGATTATTTTTAGCAACAGAAAGTACGTAAGCTACATCAAGTGAAAATACGTTTAGTTTGAAACCTGCACCGAATGTTACGTATTTACGATTTCCTGATTGTTGTGATTCGTTGTAGTAACCGATACGTCCAAAGAATTGTTGGTTGTAATCGTATTCCAAACCAAGTGAGAAATTAATTTCACGTAATTCTCCAACAAAGCCGTCAGGTGAATCTGCAAAAGAACGGAATATACCGGTGATAGGATCCATTTTATAATATTCGTCTAAACGTATATTGTAATCTTCAGGGCTTTCTCCTGTACGTTGAACAGGACGAGAAGGTACCAATAGCTTATTAAAATCAACATTAAGTGACAAGTGGTTGTATCTGTCGAATGGCATTGTAAAGCTGCCGCCTAAACGTAAGTTTGCGGGAATAAATGCAGCACTTTTATAGTCGCCGTATTCAACTTTTTTACCGATATTTGAAATATTGAAACCGAATGCACCAAAACCTTTACCCCAAGCAAAATCAACTACTTGTCCGTAATATCCTGACACGTCGGCTGCGATAGACCATCCCGGTTCTAAATATTCAGAACCATCTGTTGTATATCCACCTGTTAAATCGGAATAAATAAAACGGAGAGCTACACCCATCGAAAAGTTTTTAGCAAGTATACGCGAGTAAGATGCGTCTAATGCCAAATCGTATGGCTTAACGTTATATCCTGCATCATCTGGTTCTCTTCTAATTAAAATTTGTCCTAACGAAAAGAAACGGAAGGACATAGCTACAGTTTGAACATCTTTTATTTTATAATAACCTGATGCCGAAATTAAATCGATATCAGATACGATTTTTCTTAACCAAGGTACATAAGAAATATTTGCTCCACCTACGCCATTTATAAAAGCATATTTTGATGGATTCCAATATTGAGAATCGCCATCAGGAGTTGTTGCTCCACCCACATCTCCCAAACCGCCTCCGCGTGCATCAGG
>MWBK01000124.1 GCA_002069025.1 Bacteroidetes bacterium ADurb.Bin302
GATTGGTTGATCTAATGAGTTTCTAGCTAAAACAGCAGAGATATTCAAGTTGTTTGCGACACCCGTATTTAATGCAAAGTAGTCCCACTTACTTAAATTATAATTTTGATACGAAATTTGGCCATATATAGTAAAATAGTCATCCGGCCAATTAAGTCTTGTTCCTATACCTGCAGAAATACCAAGAATTTTTATGTATTTATCAGGGTCGTAAGATGATGAATACCAAGTGTTATATGAGTTATTGTTATAGTAGTATCCGTTGTTATAAGATGAGCTGTAGCTATTGCTTACACCTGATTGTATTGAATAGTATGCAGAGAAAGAAAAACTGTTAGGACGTTTGCCACCAAGCCACGGCTCAATAAACGATAAACTATATGCTTGATAGTACATACCATTTGTTTGTGCACTCAGGGTTAAAGTTTGTCCATCACCTTGTGGTAGAGGACGATAACTTTTGAAATTAAATATATTACGCAGCGAGAAATTGGTGAACTTTAATTTAAGAGTTCCTACAACACCTGTTTGTCCCCAACCTGCAGATAATTCAATTTGGTCATTACGTTTTGATTCGAGTACATAGGTTAAATCAACAGTGCCGTTTTCAGGGTCAGGGACTGTTTTAATATCCATCTTACCCGGGTCTGTTGAGAAATGTCCTGTTGCGGCAAGTTCACGCATAGAACGCATAATATCAGATTTTCTAAACAAATCACCGGGTTTTGTTCTAAGTTCACGTCTAACTACATGCTCATATAGATATTCGCTACCTTGTATATTAACTCGATTGATTGTTGCTTGTCTACCTTCTGCCATCCTTATTTCCATGTCAATAGAATCGTTGCTAATATTAGTTTCGACAGGTTGCATGTTAAAGAATAGATATCCGTTATCCAAATATAAATTGCTTACACAATCATCATCTTCAAATAAGCGTTGAGAAATTTTTTTCTGATTATAAACATCTCCTTTTTTGATGTTTAATACTCTGCGTAAATAATCGGTTGTGTAAATGGTATTACCCATCCAATTGATGTCTCTGAAATAATATCGTTTACCTTCGTTTACCTTAATGTAAACATTTACGTATTTTGTAGGCTTAATAGAATCGGGGAATACACTATCACAAACAATTTCAGCATCTCTAAAGCCGTATTCATTATATTTTTCAATAAATAGGTTTTTATCGTTTTCGTATTCTTTAGGTAGAAATTTCTTACTGCGGAATATGTTCAATATGTTATGTCTATCATTAGTCTTTTTCATGGCTCCGTCTAATTTTCGTTTAGAGATAGACGCATTGCCATCAATAATTAATCTATTAACAGTAATTTTTGAGCCCTTATTGATTCTTATATCAACAATGTTATTATTGCCTTCTGCATCGTCTTCGCGTGGAACGATAGATACCTTCGTGTAATAGTACCCTTTTTCAATATAGTAGCGTTCAATAAATTTTTTCGCTTTGTCAATTATGTATGGTGTTATTTGAGTGCCTTTCGACATGCCGATGCCTTTTTCAATATCTTCTTTTTCTTTCTTTTTAGCACCGATAATATTTATGTTTGAAATGCGTGGACGTTGGTCTAATTGTATGTTTAGCCATATTTTATTCTCTCTAATCGAGACAATCTCTACTTGAATATTTGAGAATAATCCTTGTTTCCAGAAACGTCTAATAACATTAGTGATGGCATCACTGGGAATTAATATTTTTTCTCCAACTTTTAAACCGGAAAATCCTATAAGTACGTAATCTTCATAATTATTTTTTCCGGATATGGTAATCTCTCCGATTTCGTATTCACGTGGATTTGCGTAGTCGAGCTCGGGTAGATTTTCTCCAACCAAAACATTGACGCTGTCGGATGACGAGAAAAAAACATTGTTTTGCTGATTGTTAATACTGTCGGTCGATAATATATCTGCATATGCAGACAATGTTCCAACAATCGTCAAAATAACAAGGATAGATATATATTTGTGCAACATAAATTATTTGGCTACTTGTTCGCTCGTCTTTCCAAAACGACGTTCACGTTGTTGAAAATCAATAATGGCACCATAAAAATCCTCCTTATTAAAATCAGGCCATAATACAGGGGTAAAATATAATTCGGTGTATGCTATTTGCCACAATAAAAAATTACTTATGCGATATTCACCGCTTGTTCTGATTAGTAATTCAGGATCGGGTATTTCTTTAGTTGTGAGAAAAGATGCTACAGTTGTTTCATCAATTGTATTAGGATCAATACCTTGTGTAGTTACGTTTAATGCGATTTGTTTTACAGCATTAGTGATTTCCCATCTAGCAGAATAACTGAGTGCCAATACTAAAGTTAATCCTGTATTTTTTGATGTTAACTCTATGCCTTCTTGTAACTTGTTGTTAACTTGTTTTATAAGTCTATCTGTATTTCCGATGGTTTTTAAGCGTACATTGTTTTTGTTTAAATTTACAGTTTCGGATTCAATAGTTGAAACTAGTAACTTCATCAATGCGCTAACTTCGTCTTCAGGTCTATTCCAATTTTCAGTTGAAAATACGTACAAAGTTAAATACTTAATACCCAATTCGGCAGCTGCTTCAGTGGCAGCTCGTACTGATGATATAGCATTGGCATGCCCAAATATACGGGGTTTACCGTTCTTTTGAGCCCATCTACCATTGCCATCCATTATTATGGCTACATGTTGTGGTAATGCTTCTTTATTTATCTTGTCTTTCAAACTTGCCATGTTATCGGCAGAATTTACGTGTATTAAATAAATTGAACGAAATATATAAATTGGCAAATGAGTACCAATCTGTATCAAAAAAACCTACGTGACCTGTATTGTAAGGATCATTTAATATACTATTGCTTGAATCAGTAACATCAAATGAATCTGTAAATAGTTTATGTATGGTCCACTCCAAACCTAATGTCCATCTTTTATCAATCTTCCACTTACCACCAATACCGAAAGGTATGTTAAAGTTGTACATATTCTCTGCTGTGTACATATTGTTATATGCAGTAAGTCCAACTCCCAATAAAATATAAGGTGTTACTTTGTAAGTCCCCTTATAATATCCTGATTCACCAATGTCTAAAAAGTTGAATTCAACAACTAAACTTGCGTCAACAAACCCGCGTTCAAATGCGGCGTATTCTTGATGATTTGGCAATATATAACCAAAGTCCCGTGTGTCTCCTTCTACTTTAGCGTACATCACGCTAACTTTCAATGCCCAACGTGTGTCAATATTATATCTATATAATCCTCCAAAAGCATACAGAGGCCTGTTAAATACCGTCACATGATTAGCATCTCCCAAGTAAAATGTTGTTCCACCTGTGATGCCCAATTCGTGGTTGTACTCTGCTTTAGCCTGCCCATGAAAAGCGAAAATCAACAACAGTATTAGTACTGTTTTAAAATGTTTTTCCAAATTCATTTATGAGATACCGAGAAATAAAGTAGAGTCATTTACATATGTTCGATGTTTCGGGCGTTTAAGCAGACAAATGTACTGATAATCTTTTATTGAGTAAGTAGGTCTTAACAATTTATAGGATAAAAAAAAGGCTACTTGTAATATGTAGCCTTTTTTGTTATTTAAAATTAGTTTATTTAACCAAAACTATTTCTAATATTCCCAAATGTCTTGTTCGAAATTAATAATTTCTGTTTTAATACGCTCTTGTTCCTTATGAGCTTCCTCTGCTGTTGAATTATATTCAATCAAGTTTCGATTTCTGGTAGATGATTCTTTGAAAATATAGCTACCAAATTTCCTTTTGATGAATAAATCATCCATAGTTTCTCTTGCTCCGTTATTACGATCAGAAACTAAAGCTTCTTGTTGTGCTAAGTATGGGCGTACAGCATCAAACGGAACCCAGAATTGTGGATAACCAACCATTTGTCCACCCATGTCTTCATTAGCACGATAAATCTTTGGGCAAATTGCTAAGATGCGTACTGACATAACAGAATTGTTTTTGTCGAAATACCAAACTTCTTTAAGATAGTATTTTATTACCTCTCTGTTTGGAATATCACTTTCTGCAATAGATGTACTCAGTGTATCACCTGTAACTGAATCAGTTTTCACTGTTACAAGAACTTGATTGTTTTCCAAGAATGACTCGAATGATACTAATTTGTCATCAGTAAATACCTCTTTAGCGTCCTCGTATTCGTATACTTTGATTTTACCTTCTTCAAACAAGCGGAATATTGTTGTAAACAAACTTTGACGACTATCGCTTGCTTCTTCAGGGAAATACAACGGATAATTGATTTTTTCACGCAAATCTAAGATACGATATACAACCTTCGACCAAATTATATCATCTGCCCTTGGATTGTTATATTCAATTGGCTTTCTTTCTGTCAGCGGAATACTCGTAGGCAGATTACTTGCAATTTCTCCATTGTCTCCGAAAAACGAATTGTCTGTTTCCTGGGCTATTGCAGGAACTACAAACAAGGACATAAGTCCTATAAACAAGTAACGATAAAGCGTCTTCATAGTTTTTTAATTTACTTTTACTTCTATTGGAGGCAAAATACGTTCTATACCATCAGGACCTTTTGCTCTAATACGAGATATATAGAATGTTTTGCCACGACTCATTTTACGCATCAAATCTAGTTGTTTTTCTGTAAATGCTGTACTATTAGATGTTTCAATACGTCCGTTACCCATTGAATCGAAGAATGTGATGTCGAATCCGAGTACATTATAGCGAACATCTAAGTCTGCATCATCAAGTTCTGCTTTGACACCATTTGAACTTATTAAATTAGCTTTTGCGAATGCTTTTCCACCTTTGTATTTTGCAGGATTGCCATTTTCACGATATTCTATATAACCAATTGGAGGTGGTAGTGCTTTTACACGGAAAGGTTTGCTTCCTATACTTTGTACTTTTCCACCTTCCATTTTCGCAGATACTGAAATTTTACAATCTTGTCCTACTTTTGTAGGACGAACTGTCCAACCTGAGCCTTTACGAGTTAATATACCATTTGTAATGCTAACACTCACATTTTGTGTAGGTACACCAGGTACAGACACGCTCATTGGATTTTCGATACCGGCATAGAATACATTCATCATATCAGCAGAAATGATAGCAGTAGGCTCACCAACTATGTATGAACTTTCAAAAGGATATGATTGTATTGTTCCGTCTGCACGAGGTAAGTCAATTTGACCTTTAATATCGAAAGTTCCAACAGAACTGCATCCGACTGTGTATTTCTCATTTTCAAGAACTTTGCCGTTTACTGTTATTTTAGGACGTTTTGTTGAGTCAATAGCTGCAAGAATGATTCTTGCTTCATATACTCCTCCACGTGTTACATAAGATGAAGTAGGGATAACTTCTGCTGTAATCTTATTAACACGGAAGTCACTAGCATCAACTTGGTTCTTTAAATAATTGACAACTTCAGATTCTGTATAGCGTAAATCTGTTTGAATCTTTGTCAACAGTGTGATAGATGCAGAAACAGGAATCATTTCAAATCTTGATGCTTCCCACGTAATAGGATCGCCATTTTGGGTTTTTGTATCTTCTGTATTAAAGTTGTCACGAATAGTTTTTATTCTGGTTGAGTCTTTTTGAACCATTTGTTCCATAAGAGCGGCGTACTTGTTCAAACCAACTTTTAATTGATTTGCACGATTAGCACTTGCTCCTTGCATTGAAACTGCCATAGCAACCTGTGCGCTTGCATCAAGATTGTCACGAGCACCTATAGCATATTGCGTGCCGTTTTTTATACATTCTTTATACAAGTCACCGCCTTCTTGTCCATCAGCTTTAACTATAATATCATATTTCAATTGTTCCAAGACCTCGTTCATACTATCAGTCTTTTGACGGACAATATTTGCTTTATTTAACCACTCTGCAACCTTTTCGGGGTTTTGACTCTTTAAGTCTTCGAATTGTCCGTATAAAGATTGGTTTTTAGCAGTGGTACTTGCCAAACTCTGACTTAAACTTTTCTGTACTAAAGTAAAGCCGTTAAGTACATCGGTAGATACATTCAAAGCCAACATGGCTGTAAGTACCAAGTACATCATCGATATCATTTTCTGCCTCGGGGTTTCCGGGCAATTTGTAGCACTCATATATTATTTTGTATTAACAATTAGCGGTTTGATTATTAAACTCTTGCGTTGAATGCGTTAAGCATATTTCCGTAAACGTTGTTCAAACTGCTTACTTGTTGTGTTAATTTTGTTGCTTGTGCTTTGAATGCTTCTGTTTCTGCAGATGCTGAATCCATTGCATTTTGCATCTTTGATAGGTTTTGATTTACGCCTTCCATTAATTCGGCTTGTGTATTTATGCTTCTAACTTGCATTTCATATCCGGCGTTGATTGATGAAAGATTTTTAGCAATACCTTGCATTTCGTTAATATAACCTTTAGCATCTCCAGCTACTGCTGTCATGCTTTCTGCTACTGTTTTATATGATGCGAATAAAGAATCAGATGAGGCTTTTAAAGTATTTTGTGTAGATGCAAATGCTGATATAGCATCAGATGCTGCATTCATGTTGCGTGCGTAATTAGATGAAGCAGATACTGCAGCTGTAACATCAGAAATCTGAGATGCTGTTTCACTTAAGCGTCTAATTCCGTCGTTTAATCTTTGTACGTCACTTTGTGATAATGATCCAGCTTTTGCTAAATCTTCAATTGAATTTGCTTGTTTTGCAGAAGCAGTTGCACCACCAAATCCTCCTCCGGTTATAGGAGCACCTTCTCCACCCTCTAATTGTGGAAATACCATATCCCAATGATAATCTTTATGTGGCGGTTCGAATGAAGATAATGCGAAAAGTATAGCCTCACAACCCATACCTAGCATCAACATAGGACCTGCACCGGGGAAGTGCATAATTTTAAACAATGCTCCGATAATTACTACAGATGCTCCTAATCCATAAGCCATGCCTGTGATTTTCTTCCCTTTAGGAGAAGTAAGAAAATTTCCTTGTGCCATTTTTTTTGATTTTTTAATTGTTTTGATATAAAGTTATTTGTCTTAGTCTTGATAATTTGCTCCGATTATACTACGTACACAGCGGAAGCCAATGTATGATTTAGTTTCTGTCTGATATTCGTAAGTACGGGTTGCACATTGTAAATAGTAACCTATGTCTTTCCATGAACCGCCACGAATAACTTTACGTTTCATGATTTCCGGATCAGAAGATCTTGCATTGTAATTGTAGCTTGGGTTCAGATCATTAACGAAACTATAATTTGATTCATGAAATGCAGATGATGTCCATTCTGCAACGTTTCCAGCCATGTCGTACAATCCGTAATCGTTAGGAGGGAATGATCCGACTTTAGCTGAAACCATCCATCCGTCAGCAACGTAATTACCATGCATTGGCTTGAAGTTTCCTAAGAAACAGCCTTTTGCCGTACGTATATAAGTTCCACCCCAAGGATACATAGATAAGTTTCTACCACCTCTTGCTGCATATTCCCACTCAGATTCGGTCGGAAGTCTGTAATCTTGTACAATAGGTTGTTTGCTTTTTATTTGTGCATTGTTGAAATAAGTTGTTCTCCAATGGCAAAATGCTGATGCTTGCTCCCAGCTAACGCCAACTACAGGATAGTCACCATATCCATCATGGTAGAAATACATTTTCATGTATGGTTCATTGTATGCATAAGTGAAATCGCGTATCCAACATAGTGTATCAGGATATACATTAATTATGCGTGAAGAAATAAAGTCGCGTCTTCCGCGTAATTCAACAAACATTGTTTTATTTATAATATGTCCATTCTCATCTATGTATGAGGTGTCTTTCGTAATCATTACGTCTGCACTGTCTTTGCCCTTACCAAGCATTGATAAATCACTTTCGTAGCGACCTTTGTTTGAATTAAATTTGTTGCGTTTTAAAGCTGCTTGTTCATAATCAATCCAGCGATACTTGTAATTTAGAATTTGTCCGTTTAATTCAACAGTATATGCGATTGATTCTTCATCAGAGTAGAACATAGAGTCGACAGCTTTTGCTTGTTCTTCTGTTGGTTTTGTCCAAGGAATTTTTTCATCCCAGTTTAACTTAGGAAGACGCTCCACATTTTCTTTTTCTTTGTCATTTGGACGATTACCCCTTTTGTAGACTACGTCACCGGTCTTTTTGTTTTTAGTAACGAATTCGGATTCATCTCCTTCTGCGTTGATTAGTTTTTCACGAACAATAGAGTCACGCACCCAATAAACGAATTGTTTATACTCTCTATTGGTTATTTCTGTTTCATCCATCCAGAATGCGTCAATTGAAACAACTTTTGCTTGTGTAGACGCTGCCCAATTGGCATCTTGATCGTTTGCACCCATAGTAAACGAACCGGGTTTGATGTAAACCATCCCATACGGATTAGGCTCTTTCCAAGAGTAGCCCTCAACACCTACCAATTCACCACTTCCTTGGCTGCTGCAACCTACTAACAATGTGGTTACAATCAAAGAAATCAGTAATTTTTTCATATTTGTTTTGCGGTTATAAATATCTGATACTTTTGTATCTGTTTTTTTTCAAGAAATCAATATTAAAACTGTACGATAGTACAATTTCGTGCGAACCCGCTGATTGTATCAACTTTGACGTAGGCAAATCAAACGAGTATCCTATAACCAAACCATTCAAAACCCGGATACCTGCCATAAAAACAACCGCTCCATCAATTCTGTATCCGATTCCACCCCAATAACTATCCTTGTATTCTAAATTTGCATTGATAATACCTGACCAAGAAACAAAATCGGTATTAACCATGGCGGATGTCTTCAACTTGTATAACGGATTGTTAAACGAAATATTGTATCCACCTACAAACTTAAGGTTCATTGTTTTGTTAAAAAATGTTTTCTCACTTAATTCATATTCAGGAGATAAAACATTCAATAACGAAATACCAGCAAACCATTTCTTATTTTTAAACAAAAATCCAACTCCCAAGTCCATCTTAAAATCATTACCTGCTTTATCTATTGCAGGGTCTCCTGCATCATGATATTCACTTTCTGCTTGATGAATCTTGTCTTTGTCAATACTTACCGTTGTAAAATCAACTATTACGCCTCCGCTCAAATAGCCATCTAATATTGGAAATCTGTAGGCATATTGCACGTTTACATCCTGAAACCGGAATAAACCTGCTGTGTTATCGTAAAACGATATACCTGCGCCATGTTTAGTTTTTCCAATGTTAAAACCGATATCTGCACTAACTATATATGTAAGAGGAGCTCCTTCGTATCCGGCATGCTGGGATCTAAATGTTCCAAATACATTAATCATATCATTATTTCCCACCGCTGCGGGGTTTGATGTGCATAAATTCAACATATATTGACTAAATTCAATATTCTGCTGACCAAAGGAACTTATTGCGCAAAAAAAATACGCTATAATAACGGATATCTTCTTTTTCATATAAAATCTCACAAGACAATAGTCTGTAAGTTAAAATGGTCGCCGATTATTAAACGTATCAACCTCCAATATCGTGCAAATATACTAAGTTTTTATGAATTATTAGCTTTTGGCCATCAATATTCATCCTCATTAAAGAAAAAATCTTCTTTACTTGGATAATCAGGCCAAATATCTTCTATAGTTTCATAAATCTCACCTTCGTCTTCTATTTCTTGCAAATTTTCTATTACTTCCAATGGTGCACCTGAACGAACTGCGAAATCAATTAATTCGTCTTTTGTAGCGGGCCATGGTGCGTCTTCCAATTTCGATGCCAATTCTAATGTCCAATACATGATTGTCGAATTTTAATGTGAACAATGAAAAAAAGCATTATTCTGCTATCAGCGCACAAAGATAGCTAAATTTTTAATTCCAGCAAGTGTAGATGCGTTTTTTTTGCTTTTAGTATGTGATTTTTCTACCAAGTACAAAAAAATAGTCAGACAAACGATTGATATATATTGCTGCTGCAGTTTGGAATTCTGCTAATTGGAGATCATTTATTCTTCTTTCAGCGCGTCTACATATTGTTCTGCAAATGTTTGTGATAGCGTTGGATTTATTCTCTCCCGGGATCAAAAAATCAGTGACAGGCGGAAGCATTTGTTCGTACTCATCAATCTTATTTTCTAAGAATTGAATGTTTTTTATATCAAAACTATTGTTTTTTGCAATTTCGGGGTCATCGGTTGCAAAAATGCAATTAATATTAACTAATGTTTGTTGAATATGTGTAAGCTCGTTTTTATATTTTTCGAGTTCTTGTTGATTTTTTAGTAACCCTATGAACGAACTTAACTCATCTAAAGTCCCGTATATTTCAAGGTGAACATCATTCTTTCGAACACGCCTTCCACCAATTAAACTGCTTGTGCCGCCATCTCCTGTTTTTGTATATACTTTCATTAGTACTTAATTTTGTAGTTGTGTTTGTTTAATTCAGGATTAAAAAAGACAATACCCATTGAG
Organism: Bacteroidetes bacterium ADurb.Bin302; assembly: GCA_002069025.1. The sequence goes on from MWBK01000124.1 coordinate 10,505, forward strand.
AATAAATCTATTGTAACTACCGATTTAGAATTTTTGCAAATATACTTCCATGCTTTGTCCATTCCATCAGACCAATGTATATCGTCAAATACGAATATACTATTTTTATCGACTTTTGATAAACATTGTTCAAAATATTTTATTGTAGGAACTTCCTGATGATTTGCATCAAAGAAAGCAAAGTCGATTGTTGGCATTTCTTTTAGCGCATCATATAGAGTATTGTCTATATTTCCGGTTATAATTTTGACATTGCTTAATTTTGCATTTTTTAGGTTAGTCTTTGCAATCTTAGCTATTTCAGGGCATCCTTCGAGTGATATAACCTTACTATTGTGATCTGACATACCTAAATACATAGTTGTTGTACCTATTGAAGTGCCCAATTCTAATATATTTTTAGCTTTTGCAAAGACTGCTATACGAAATATCAGTTGTGAATCTTTTTTGTTTTTGGAACTAACTTTTGCTATTTCACAAATTTGCTTTTTGCATGATTTGCCTGTTCCGTAATCCGTAACATTAATATAAGATTTGTCACGAAGTAAGTTTTGTCTAATGTGCTCAATAGTATTATACGAATAATAAGGTAGGGACTCTTCAATAACCTCTGTTACGAACGAATATACAAAAGGAGAGTGTATGCCAAACCCGCCTTTAGGCAATGCGGAAAAGTAATATTTTATGTATCTGAATATTAAGTTCAGCTTGTTTTTTATCATGCCAAAGGTAAAATTCGATTAATTAGTTCTTGACCCAATTCAGTTTTTATTTTAATATGATTCTGAACTTCCATTACAAATGGATTTTCTTCGAACACTCCACGTACATTAGCAAAATCTTTTTGCTTTACTTCTTCATCGCCGTCTGCACCAAAACCGGTTTTTGAGATAAGGTCGAATTCTTTTTTTGCATCTTCGTAAAGTAATTTATCTAAATCGGTTACGCTTTTTGTCCATGACTCTACGCATTTAATAATATCTTGAATAGAAAATTCAGTGTATGGCTTATTTATAGACTTTTCCAATTTTTCTAAAGCCCATGTCCATTCATAACTATAATAGTGTGAATGAATGTCTTTAAAACGTTCGTTTATACTGTTTATATTATTGATGCTGCCTGATTCTATATCATTCATAAATTGAGATATCTCGCTTTTAGGGGCTATAAGTCCGGAAATGTCAACCCATGAGCCGCTACCTATTGATGTGTCTGGTTTTAACCTTTCGCGTATTTCATTAATAGATTTGAATGAGGTGCCTTCTAAGCGTTTTATCAATGAATTTCCTAAGAATTTGTCAATAGCCATTTGATAATATATCAAACCCTTACGCAATGCTTGATTTTTCATAAATGTGCTTTGATAAGAATATGTTTCTGATGTTTCACCGGATAGTTTTTGCAAGGTTTTGAGTATATCAATACCTGCATACATTTTTTGTATTGTATATGGGCTTAGTAGGTTAAAGTTTATCTGATCTAATTTTTCAGAGTCCTTTCTGCGATCACGCTTTGGCCATTTTTGTGCATCACGTATAGTACCTACACTTCTTAGGTTAACGCCTGGAACTATGTAACTGCTATTGTCCATTTCTATTAAGTATGAAAAAGGTAGATTGGACGTATCAGAATGCTGGTAGTGCCTTCCCATAACTAAAGAAAATGCTCCAACTTTTGCAGGCCATAAAATATATGAGTCGCTGGTAGTTTTTGATCCTCGTTCTACAACTCCTTGGTGTATAGGTCCTAACTTGTACATGTGGTTACTTTGGTTAGATCCACTACCTGCATTTAGGAAAGAAAACATTCCGGCGATTAGTAGACTGGATTTGTGATGGGTAACTGTAAATGGGCCTCCAAATATTGCGCATGCCTCTCCATGAAAGCCTTGACTATTACAAAAGTAAACAGAATCGTATATTGAAAAGTGTTTACTTATTTGAACGCCTTGTCCGATAAATGAATTTTCAACAAGTGAAGCATCTGTTATTTGTGATCC
>MWBK01000125.1 GCA_002069025.1 Bacteroidetes bacterium ADurb.Bin302
TAATTTAGATTTTGAAGAAGTGATTAAAATGTATGACTCAGAAGATACATATTTGTATTTAGACCCACCTTATGCAAATACGTCAGGCATGTATTACGGGTCTATAGATTATGAACAATTTTGGGAATGGATTAGAATACAAAAAGGATTTTACATATTAAGTTTTGATGGGAAAACTACAAAACAAGACAATACCTATGCTGTACCTAAAGATTTATATACAAAGCATATCTACACATCAAAAGCAATAAGTGGATTTAGAAAGCTACATCAGCAAACTGAATATGTAAGTGAAAGTTTATATATAAAATAAAAGTTTTATTAAAAATAAAAATAATATAGGGGGTATACATATTGATAGAATTGAATACGATTTACAACGAAGATTGTTTAGAGGGCATGAAAAGGATTCCTGATAAATTTGTAGATATGATTCTGTGCGATTTACCTTATGGCACTACTGCTTGCAAATGGGATACGATTATACCTTTTGAACCGTTGTGGGAACAATATAATAGAATAATCAAGAAAAACGGAGCAATTGTATTATTTGGCAACGAACCTTTTAGTAGTGCATTAAGAATAAGTAATATTAAAAATTATAAATATGATTGGAAATGGGATAAAGTAAAACCAAGTGGTTTTCAAATAGCTAAATATAAGCCAATGTCAAGAATAGAAGATATTATGATTTTTACTAAGGAAAATGAAAAAGTAAATTATTACCCCATTATGGTAGATAGAGAAAAAATAAAAAAAAGTAAAGTATATTCCTCAAGTAATAGTAATCCATTAAAATATAACGATGGGAAAGAAAGAACATACACACAAAAATATCCGCAAAATTTATTACAAATAAGCAATGCTAATCAGAAGGGTAAAATTCACCCCACCCAAAACCTGTTACCCTTTTTGAATACCTTATCCGTACATACACAAACGAAGGCGAAACTGTCTTAGACAACTGTATAGGTTCAGGCACAACTGCAATAGCATGTATCAATACCAATAGGAACTATATAGGTTTCGAATTAGACAAGAAATATTACGATATTGCTTGCCAGAGAATCGACGAACATAAAAATAAATTACAATGAAAGTTTTCTTTGGTTGAAAGGATGTTCATATGGAATTTAACCACACATGTAGAAAGTGTAAACACTTAGAACTCACCCATAACGTAAAGAGTAAAGAGTGGACTTGTATTAAAAGAAATAAAAATAAAAGTTTTGACCAAACGATATTTAATAATTTTTGCCGAGACTTTGAAGCGAAAATAAAATAATAACTCCGTTTGATAGAAAGGGGAAATTTTATGAATGATAAGCTAGAACAACAATTGATGGATAGGTTCCCGTGGTTTGAAGCCAGAAACGTGTTCACGAATAAAAAATTAGGATTCCCGCATCCATGTGAGTGTGATAACGGATGGTATCAATTAATATATAATTGCATGGAAGAAATTGAGCAACACTACAAATCGTGCAATGCAGATATTTCCAAATTGCGTATTTATCAAATTAAAGAAAAATTTGCTTCTCTACGAATTTATCTGGGAAGTTACCTTGATGGAATAGGGAATATCATTAATAAATACGAAGATTTGTCCGTAAAAATATGTGAAATTTGTGGCGAACCGGGGCATATTTGTGTGAAAGGTTCCTGGTTTCAGTGTTTGTGCGATAAGCACCGTGACGAATTTGGGTATAAGGACAGTTTAGACGAAACGGAAATTTGATTGCGTTTGGTAATGATGGTAATGTTCACACCATAATAAGATAGGAGATACAATGTTAAAAATTGAAAGCATTGAATTTTGGAGTAAGTATGAAGGTAATGATGGTGGAGTTGAAATTGTATGGAGCAACAAAGAAGGTTTCGGCACATTTCAATATTATCTCAAAGACGGAAAGTTTAATATTGCAGATGACGAATGTATGGGTATAGATTTTGCCGAAGAAGTCCTCCATAAAGCACTTAACATAAGAAATTAAAAATAATAGTTGACAACAATATAATTAAGTGTATAATCATACTATAACTTAATTAAAAGGAGAAATACATATGTTAAAAATCGGGTTGCTAATGCTTGTATCGATGGTAGCCGTATGTCAACCATCAGAATACAAAAGTATGCTAGAAGCAGAACACTGGCAAATCATAGAAGAAGCAGAAGTTGCGGAGAAACCAGAATTGTTTGAATACGATATTCCACTAAGTAAAGAGTTGCAAGAACACACACATGCTTTATGCTTGGAGTATCGTATTCCCTATGAGTTAGTCATTGCAGTAATCAAATGTGAGAGCGATTTTGACAGTAAGTGTATTGGCAAAGGTGATTATGGGATTATGCAAATAAATTGGCATTTCCATAAAGAAACATTTTATGAAGCTGGGTATGATGATGTGTTTGATCCGTATCAGAACATTGCCTATGGAATTGATTATCTTGCCGGGTTTTACCACAAATACGAAAGGGACGAACATGCAACATTAATTTGTTATAATATGGGTGAAAAAAGATATAAAGAATTGGTCGCTGAAGGTATTACCGAATCGGAGTATAGTAAGAATGTACTAACTTATAAACAAGGGTTGCTAGATATTCGGTATCAATTTAAAAAATAATAGCGAGGTATACATTGTGAAGTGCAGAAGTCCGACATGTGTTATAAAAACAATTAGTAATAAAAATAAGGAAGGAGTGGGTTATATAAAAATAATATTATATACAAACGATTGCCCAAAATGCAAGATTCTTAAAGCGAAAATGGAAGCAAAAAGCATCATCTATGAAATTTGTAACGATACAAATTTAATGATTGAGAAAGGTTTTAAGTCAATGCCAATGTTGCAAATTGACGGAAAATTAATGACGTTTTTAGAAGCCGTACAATGGCTAAAGGAGATATAAAATACATATGGAAATACGACTAAATAAGTTAAATAAGAATTTTGTAGCATGTATGAACAAGCTAAAAGTGAAATACGGTGAAGACTTTGAAAGAATGAATGGTTTTCATAATGAAAACTTAAATTTCAATGATTTCATAGATAATTTCATTGATTCTAAAAACATAGCAGATGTGACAATAGACGCAAATGCGAATAGCAGCACAAAAGATATAAACACATTGGATTCCGATATGAAAAAACCTCATAAAAAATTATTGGCTTTTAATAAAATTTTTTATGAAATAACTAAAAAATATGGGCTTACAACAGCAGAAGAATGGTTGGAAAACGAATGGAATGGTGCTTTTTACTTGCACAACGCTCCCACCAGTTCGTACATCCCGTACTGCTACGCTTATGATTTAGATAGACTTGTTGAACGAGGGTTGTTTTTTATAGACAAATTCAAGTCTGAACCTGCAAAGCATTTGACAACTTTTAACGATCATGTGCTTGAATTCATCAGTTGGACGGCAAATCGAACAAGCGGGGCAGTAGGTTTACCAAGTTATCTTGTGTATTCATACTACTTTTGGATGAATGACGTTAAAGATAATTTTTATCTAAGAAATCCGGAATATTATAGAAAACAATGTTTTCAAAAATTTATCCATGATCTTAATCAACCGTATTTGCGAATTACGGAGTGCGCCTTTACAAATATTTCAATAATGGATAGGAATTACCTTGTTGAGTTATTCGGAGGTAGACAATTTCCAAACGGTGATTATGTAATTGACCATATTGAAGAAATTATTGAACATCAAAAAGTTTTTATGGAAACAGTTTCAGAAATCAGAAGCCGATTAATGATGACATTCCCGGTAATTACATTTTCATTGTTATTCCAAGACGGCAAATTTGTTGACGAACCTTTTGCAAGGTGGTGTTCAG
>MWBK01000126.1 GCA_002069025.1 Bacteroidetes bacterium ADurb.Bin302
TCTTCCTGACAAACTATTCTCTTTTTTGATGAATATTTTCTTCTCTTTCCGCGCGCGCAGCGCCAATCTAACATTGGTTTAACCTGTATTTGTGGTTTTTGCGCAGCAAAAATTGGCGTAAAACTTGCGTAAAGAACGCGCAGCGTTTAGCAAGTTTTATGACAAAACAAATGTCAGGTTGAAACCGTTGTTAGCCAATTTTCAACCTATTTTATTCCACTTAATAAATTGATAATCATCTTTAATAATTTCCAATTCTTGTATTAGTTTTGATATTTTACTTTTTAGTTCGGTATTAGTTTCAGTACATAGCAAACATAAATCTTCAATTATCTCAATCACCTCGCGATTAATGATTTTTAATTTTGTATAATATCCTAATTTATTAAGCATTGTATCAATTAATAAATTTGAACGATTCCATGGACATGGATCAATATTAGCATGTTCTTTTGTCGTAACCCAAATCAAATTATGTGGCCTATTATCAAAACCATTGTTGTTTATGTGATGTATTGTCCAATAATTATTTCCAACAATATTTACCGATGTGTCCGTAACTGGACACTGTACCCATGTTTCACCAACTAGTCTGTATACTTCATATTTAACTTCATCAAGCAGCTCAACAAATAGCCAACCATAGTCATTTTGAATTTGCTCTTTAATACTATTATTTACTCTAATCCTTCCTAAATTACTTACTTCAATATCGATATTGTTCAAAACACCCTTTTCTATATATTCTCGCATTCTCGATTTCGCAATTTTGTAATTTTTTAAGTAAGGACGGAATATTTCACCTGGCAATGTCTCATTTGAGGTAATCTTGAATACAGGATTCCCCAAATAGGAATTATCATATTTTGATATTACTGCACTATCCAAAATACTTTTTAATTCATCGCTTGTATTATTTGCACCGCGATAGCGGTGTCTGGCTAACATTCGGTTAACCTGCGCCGCCCGCTCCTGGAGCCGATAGGCGGAAGGACTGGCGCGAACCTTGCGTACCGGAGCGTAGCGACGTGCAAGGTTCGTGACAGAGGGCAAGTCAGGTTGAACCGGTTGTTAGGCGATTCCTGCATTTTCAATCAATGCAAGAAAATCTTCAGTAAATTTCTTTTTTTCAAATATATTGCTATAGATCCTCTTAAAACCGATAATCTGTATTCCATTATAGACACCTTGCTTTACGTACTCCAAATCTTTAGTTTTCCTAATCTTACCGCATGGAATACTTGATAAATAATTAAACGCACCGAAGCCTTCGCATAATATAATCTTAGGATTAACTATACGAATCATTCGTTCAGTCCAATCTTGTGACTTGTTTTCAATATCTATGCCAATATCTTCATAAACACGGTGTATAAGTCTTTTAAGACTTTTCAAATTATCAGAAATAAAATAATAGAAATTTGTTTTTACTGATCGCAAAAGCAACTCATATTTATCAATGTCGGAAAAAATATCTTTCACATTTTTGGCCAGTTGGTAATTTTCTGTAACGTACTCATTATGACGTAATGGTTTATACCAGTTTCTTATTTTATTGTTCTCTTTATAGTAGCCAGAGCCTGAATTCTCGCCTAAAATCAGTATTGCCGCATTACTAATTAAAGGGGTAAACAAAATGCATACTCCTCTGTAATATTGTTCGATGTTGGATTTTCTATTTGTTTTAATATGTTTAATAATAGTATTGTTTACTGCCTTTACTTCCTTCATAATTTTTTGGTATTCAGAATTTCCCATAAGCTTCCCTCCAGTAATTATTGATGCGCCGCAAGGCGTCCGCCTAACATTTGCTTAACCTGCAAAGCCACGTCTATTGTTGGTCGCAGCGTTAATATCATTACATTTCATTAGAACTGCTTTGACAGGTTGAAGCAGTTGTTGGGCGCTTCCCTTTTGTTTCAATTTCCATAATTGCTTTATTTATAATGTTCTCTATAAATTCATTTTTACTTTCTGTATATTTCTCTCTATCTTCTGGATATTTTTTTGCAAGCATTTTTTTCAATTCAATATATTTAGAAATATATTCTTTATTTTGGTTTAAGTAATTTCTAAATAAAATATGATTATTCCATAGTTTGCCATTTATTTCTTCAATATGAATATAATGAGTCCTTTGTTCTCTTTTCCCTTTGGTAAAAAAATGTCTTCCTGGTATTCCAGCATCACCATGATACTCATATGAATTTGCTACCAATATATGAATTATATCATCAACTTCATTTAATTTGCTAATAGCTATGGCAATATCAATTATTGGTTTTGCACTACAGTTTAATATTGAAGTACTTCCTATATGCTGTATGTCTAAAATATATTCACCAATTACACCTAGCAGGATTTCTTTTTCAATTTCATATTCATACGACCAGTCTTTTTGATAATCAACTATTTCTACTTTTCCTGATTGTAATCCGATCATTTTCTTTTCCTCGGCGCGAAGCGTCCGCCCAACATTCAGTTAACCTGCAATGACGGCCCGAAGCGCCAGCGTAGGGCATTGGCGCGGTTTGTGCCGCGCGTAGCGCCGAACACAAACCGTGACAATAGGCATTGTCAGGTTGAACTGATTGTTCGATGCTCTTCAATCAACAAGCATCTCTTTTATTTTATCTTTTACCTGGCTGATTACCTTCGGTTCAATATTTCCTATCTTTTTTATCAACCTTGACTTATCTACTGTGCGTATCTGATCCAAAACGATCCAGCCCTTTTTTCCATCAAACTCAAATTCGAAATTTGTTC
>MWBK01000127.1 GCA_002069025.1 Bacteroidetes bacterium ADurb.Bin302
CGAATTGTTCATCTCTCGAAAGTTTTGCAGAGCTTACATCTTCATAAATATAGTGTGTTTCTTTTCCTGTTAGGTAGGGTTTATTAAAGGGGATCATTTATTAGTTTATTTTTTATTACTTTACCTAGTAAATCAATATAATTAACACTTAGTTTCGGTAAATTAATCGACCCAAAGATGCATCGTAATCTCAGATTTAATAATTTTAAATCCCAAATCGATATATGTACCATTTACAGGATAATTTGTATTTAAAACATTTGTCCTCACACTTTTAAGGTCTAAATCTCTCGCCATTTTCAGCCCCTCAAAGTTAATTGCCTGAAAAACACCTAATTTACGAAAATCCGGATTTACTGCACCTAGACTTGCAAATGTATAATTTTCATTTATGAAGTGTTTGAATGCTAAATAACCTGCAATTTTATTATCCTTTTCTGCGACAATTACTTTATCTGCAAAAGTTTTATTCAAGCAACAGTTTTTTGCCCAGTCCAAATATACTTCAAGACACTTTACTCTATCTAATTTATTATCATTAAAATAATGTCCATAATTATTGAATGAGTGCCTGGTAATTTCAATGATTTGAGGCAAATCATTCTCAACAAATTCTCTTAAAATTAGATTATTCTTATTATAATATTTAATTTCATTGTCTTCTTTGAAGACATAATTATATATTAACTGAACATCTTTTACAATAAATCCAATTTTTTCTAAAATATTGATAATTTAAATATCAGAGGCATCAACTCTGATTATTATCATCTTAACATCTACCTCTTTCAATTTATCAATTAACAAAGCTGTATCTTCATTAAACAAATTCAATTTTGCAATTTTAAATCCAAATCTTTGCGTATCTAGTTGACTTATATATTCATCAATCATTGTTTATTTATATTTATTTTATTTGACACTATAAATAACTGTCTTTCTTTAACCTGATCAAATATTTTTCCAATATAAAGACCTACAATACCCATTACAAAAAGTAAAAGGCCACCAACAAACCAAATGGAAAATACTGTTGTAGTGAATCCCTCCACTTTAATTATTCCTGCAAAATGGGCAAAGATATTGTACAAAGCTAATAAAAATGACAGTATAGAAATAAAAAAACCAAGTTTTACAGTCATTTTTAAAGGTTTATTACTATTAGAAAGTATTACATCCGTGGTTAAACGAATTAATTTTGAAAAAGTGTAAGTAGTTTTACCTTCAAATCGTTCGGCATGTTTTACGTCAAGTGTAGTACGTTTAAAACCCAGATACTGAACCAAGGATGGAAACGATCGGGCAGTTTCTCTCATGTTATTATATTCACTGATAACTTTTTGTTGAAATATCCCAAAGTTGGCAATAGAGCTATCTGTTTTTATTCCGCTTAAGTATGAGTAAATTCCATGAAAAAGTTTTGAAGACATTTTCTTATAAAAAGAATCCTTTCGTTCTGATCTTCGGGCAAACACAATTTCCCATCCTTCCTGAGCCTTTCTGTAAAGATTCGGTATTTCATCCGGCCTGTCCTGCAGGTCACAATCCATTACCACTACCCATTCGCCTTTAGCATAATTAAGTCCGGCAGTAATGGCATAATGCTGTCCGAAATTGCGGCTCAGGTTTATTCCCTTTACACGTTTATCTTCGGCACAAACCTTTACAATTCGGTCCCAAGAAGCATCGGGCGAAGCATCATTTACAAGAATTATCTCGTAATCGTGCGTAATCAGTTGAAGTTGTTCATGCAGCTGACGCACTAATTCTTCTACAATATTCTCGGTACGATAAACTGGTGATACGACAGACAGAATAATATTATTTAACATTTTATTATTTATGTATAATTGTTTTCATTTATAATTTCACTGTAATAATCACACCAATAATTATTAACGCTAATCCAATTACTTTTCCCCATGTAAATGTTTCACCTAACAACCATATTCCTAATAAAAAAACAATAGCAGGAGCCAAGCTCATAAATGGATAGGCTTCTGTAATCTGAAACTTAGTCATCGCTGCCATCCAAAACAAGGAAGCAATAAACGCAGATGCAAAACCTGAAAAAATGAATGGATCCAATAAAAATTTAGTATAAGAAACCACCATATCCCATAATCCCGTTGATGGCATACTCCAATTCAACTTCATGATTCTCCACTTAAGAATCATTTGACCATACACTGTAAAAAAAAGTGTTGCAAATATGTAAAAATAGTGCATAATAATTTTCATTTTTGTATCAAATTAGCACAAATCAAGCAAAAAATATTATTTAACCCAATGTGAAAATATGACCTAAAGATGTAAAGGTACTTTTTTTCAGTATATTTTGTTCATATTTTAAATCGTTTTTCGGCTTGATAAATAAAATATCCGCTTCTATCCGCACTGCACTGAATATTATGTAGTTCAGAATCTGTAATTTCCGTCTCAACAATCTCGCTGTATTTTCCTGAATTTTGAATGATTGGCAACAAATGTTCAGTCTCTTTACATAAGAAATAAACTCCCGAACATTTTTTATTATTTAAATTTGGCATTTCAAAGCTGCCTAAAGCAATTTCAATTACACCTTTTACAAAATCGTACCCTGTTGAAAGTCTTACTAAATCAGAACCAATAAAATCACCACCCATACGCGCTCCCACCTCAATAGCATAAACATGCCCATTCTGTGTTATTTTAAATTCCGAATGACTGGCTCCATAATTGATATTTAACGCTGAAAGTGCTTTTAAAGTTTCCTTTTTAACTTTCTCTTGAATATCATCGCTGAGATTAGAAGGCTGATGATGTTCCAACTCCACAAAATAAGGTTCATTCGTAGTTACTTTATCTGTAATTGCTAAAATATAATGTTGACCTTGCCAAGAAATGGTTTCTACACTCACTTCAACACCCGAGATAAATTCTTCAATTATAGCTTGATGCGTGAAAGACTCTTTTCGCGCTCTATTTACAGCCTCTTTCAATTCGCCTAAAGATTCAATTTTCATCACCCCCCTACTTCCCGAACGATCTGTTGGTTTAACTATTAACGGAAATCTAAAACCTTCAACAGAATAATTACTTTCAGCAACTAAAAACTGAGGACAAGAGACATTATTCTGAATAAACCGTTTTCGCATTTCGTATTTATTGGTTGCTGACAATGCATCACTGTAATTGTTAGCAATTAAATTCATTTTTTCAGCCACAAAACACACAGTTGGTACTGCAGCATCTGAGGCAATAGATGTTATCCCATCAATATTAATATTTTTACAAATATCGAGAATTATTTCTTTATCAAGAATCGATATAGGATAAAAAAAATCACATATTTCTTTGCAAACTGCTCCTTCTTCCCATGCAAAACAATGTGTTTCTAATCCCATTTCTTTAGCTTTTAAAACCAAAGGTTCTTGTAAGTAGCCGGCTCCTATAATTGCAAGTTTTTTCATTAAAATATATTACCATATATCTAAAACACTACCTTTCTGCACGCATTGGATTCTGTATAAAATCTTGATTACTATACCCCTATACCCTCGTAATAAAATCCGAGATTTTCTAATTCTTGCTTATCATAAATATTGCGACCATCAATTATAATTGGCGTACGCATTGTTTTAAGCAATACCTGCCAACTTGGCAACCTGAATTCTTGCCATTCTGTTACCAAACAAATTGCATCAACATTTAATGCTGCATCATATATATCGGAAGCAAATGTCAGGTTTTTGTCTGTGATGTTTATTTTCTTTACAACAGGATCGAATACCCTAAGCTTACAACCTGCTTCCAATAACTTATTAATCAAAACTACTGATGGTGCCTCGCGCATGTCATCTGTATTTGGCTTAAATGTAAGCCCCCATATTGCGACTGCCTTATCATTCAAATTATTATTAAACTTATTCGCAAGTTTCTGGTATAAGATAGACTTTTGATTATCATTAACCTCTTCAACAGCATTTAGCAATTGCATATTGTAGCCGTTTTGCTGTGCAGTTTTAATAAGAGCCTTTACATCCTTAGGGAAGCAAGAGCCACCGTATCCGCAACCTGCATACAAAAACTTACTACCAATACGAGGATCGCTACCTATGCCTCGTCTTACATTGTTTATATCAGCCCCTACCAATTCACAAAGATTTGCAATATCGTTCATAAAACTAATACGAGTAGCCAACATCGAATTTGCAGCATATTTAGTCATTTCGGCTGATGGTATATCCATAAATATTACTCGGAAATTATTTAGTAGGAATGGTTTATAAAGCCTGCTCATAATCTCCTTTGCAGTATCACTCTCTACGCCAACAACTACTCTGTCGGGGCTCATAAAATCTTTAATTGCAGCGCCCTCCTTTAAAAATTCGGGGTTGGAAGCAACATCGAATGTAAGTTTTGAATTACGTTTATCTAATTCTGCTTGTATAGCTTGCCTTACTTTTTTTGATGTGCCAACTGGTACTGTACTTTTTGTAACAAGCAATATGTGCTTGTTCATATTTTTACCTACAGTGCGTGCTACTTCTAATACATATTTAAGATCTGCACTGCCGTCTTCATCAGGTGGAGTACCTACAGCACTGAATACTACTTCTACTGTATTCAGCACCTCTGTTAAATCTGTAGTAAAACTTAGTCGACCGGCAGATACATTTCTTAGTACTATTTCTTCTAATCCCGGTTCAAATATGGGTATTTCGCCTTGCTTTAAAGCATTGATTTTATTTGCATCAACATCAACACAAGTAACGTTTGTACCCATTTCGGCAAAACAAGCACCACTTACCAAACCTACATATCCTGTACCTACTATTGCTATGTTCATATTTTATCGTGTAATTGTGTAATCGTTTAATGTTTAATGTGTAATGTGTAATGTGTAATGTGTAATGTGTAATGTGTAATGTGTAATGTGTAATGTGTAATGTTTAATGTGTAATGTGTAATGTGTAATGTGTAATGTTTATTTTGTTGTGCTGCGTTTTATGTAACTGCGTTTCAGTGCACATAATTTATTTGCTATTTTGTCTATATAATTTTGTTGTAATTCGTCTATTTGAATTTTAGTAATATAACTTAAATCCATTGCAACTTGAAATTGACAAAAGGTTTCAAGTAATGAGCCATAAGCAATTTCTATAAAACGTAACTTCTCTTTATCTGATTCACGAGAAGTACCCTCTACAATATTTGATACAACAGAGACTGCAGCTCTTTGTAATTGTGTACATAAAGCATAACGTTCTTTATCAGGGAACATCGCAGTCAAAATATAAACCTGACCAACATACGACCGCGCATCTTTATAAACCTCTAAATGCTCAAAACTATACTGTTTCGCCATACACACTACACATTACACACTACACATTACACACTACACATTACACATTACACACTACACATTACACACTACACATTACACACTACACATTACACACTACACACTACACATTACCCACTACAACCTCACAAACGCTTTAACATCGTATATTACAGCTCCTTGATCTTTATATTTTTTAAAATCAAAATTCAGAAATTCATCATGAGATACAGCAGCTATAATAGCCTGATATTTTTTAGCGGGATTAATGCCATCCAACAAATCGATGCCGAATTCTTCTTTTACAGCATGTTTATCTGCCATTGGATCATAAATATCTACATTAACTCCAAAATCGAGTAATTCTTTATAAATATCAATCACCTTGGTATTGCGCATATCGGGGCAATTTTCTTTAAATGTTATTCCTAGAATTAATACATTGGAATTTTTAATTTTATGGTCAGCTTGTATCATCAATTTAAGTGTGCGTTGAGCTATAAATTGAGCTATATTATTGTTTACTCTACGACCTGATAATATTACTTCGGGTTCGTAGCCTAATGATTTTGCCTTGTGAGCCAAATAATATGGATCTACACTTATACAATGTCCGCCAACCAAGCCCGGACGGTATTTTCGGAAATTCCATTTTGTACCAGCAGCTTCAATTACATCATTGGTATCAATACCTATACGATCAAAAATAAGAGCCAATTCGTTCATAAACGAAATATTTATATCGCGTTGGGTATTTTCAATTGCTTTTGCTGCTTCTGCAACCTTCATACTAGGTGCTTTATGTGTACCTGCAGTAATAACTGAACGATACAAATCGTCAACTATATCGGCTATTTCAGGAGTAGAACCTGAGGTTATTTTCTTAATTGTAGTAAGGGTATTTTCTTTATCTCCGGGATTTATACGCTCAGGAGAATATCCGCAGAAAAAATCCTGATTAAACTTAAGACCTGATTGCTTTTCGAGTACAGGTACACAATCGTCTTCAGTACAACCGGGATATACTGTAGATTCGTAAATTACAATATCGCCTTTTTTCAAAACCTGACCCAACATTGCTGATGACTTAAGTAATGGAGTAAGGTCTGGATTATTAAATTCATCAATAGGAGTTGGTACCGATACTATAAATGTATTAAAATCTTTTAATTTTTCGGGATAACAAGCAAAACTTAAGCCTATTCCACTATCCGATTGATATAAATCGGTAGCTTCTTTCATGGCTTTTAAGTTGGCTTCGAGAGTATGGTCCTTACCTTCTTGTAATTCTGCTATACGAGCTGCATTTATATCAAAGCCTAAGACTCTATATTTTTTACCGAACTCGATGGCTAATGGTAAGCCTACATAACCTAAACCGATTATCGCAATTTTTCGTTCCATAAATTTTAATATTTATAATTCTTCTTCTGTATTATCGAAATAATTCAAATACTGACTACGTGGACTCTTGAATTTCTTATCATAATAATAATAGCCGCTCTTTTTACCATAACTTCCATAACTATCGTAATAACGAGAATATTCTAGTTTCTTTAGATTGACATCATTAAAAATTAAGCCAACTTTTTTTACATTATTAGCCTCAAGCTGAGACATTGCCTTTTTATAAAAAGATTTATTGGTTTGTTCGGCACGAACCGCATACAAGATAATATCAACAGATTCTATTATACCATAAGCATCGGTTACTAAGCCTATAGGAGATGTATCAAAAACTATATAGTCGTATGTTTCTTTTAAAATTGATATAAGATTATTCATATTATCCGACTTAATAAGCTCACCCGGATTTGGAGGTACTACACCTACAGGCAGAATATCGAATTTATAATCAGGATGTTTGACTATAGCTTCGTCTAAACTTATTTGATTAGCTAAATAATTACTTATACCCTTATTTACAGACAAGTACAACCCTGTATTAATACTTGGCTTACGCATATCCAAATCGACCAATATAGTTTTACGGCCCGTCATAGCAAATACTCCTGCAATATTAGCAGAGATATAACTTTTGCCATCGCCGGACTGAGATGATGTTACCATCACAGATATTCCTTTTGACTTACCCGAAAGAAATTCTATTCGAGTACGAATAACTCTAAATGCCTCAGTTATAGCAGATTTAGGATATTTATCAACTATTACAGGTGTCTTTCTATCAGTATGCATGATTACACCTAATAACTGATATTGTTTAGGTGCCATAGAAATAACTTCGGACTCGGTACGAATATATGGCACCATTAATTCAAGCAATACTATAATTGCAACAGGAACTAATAAGCCTATTGCTAAGAACATGGTATAAGCCTTATTTTTTTCACCTGCATTTGTCATGGATGCAAGCCTGGCTTTATCCAATATAATATTGTCAGGCGAATTTGAGGCTTTTTGAATTTGAGCATCAGCACGTTTTTGGACTAAAAATGTATAATAATCGTCATTGATCTTAAACTTACGCTGAATATTAAGTAATTGCTGCTCCTTGTATGGCAATTCTTGCATACCTGCACTAAGTTTCTGTAAACGATTTTGCATATCTGCTTTTTGAATATCCAAACCAACCCGAATATTTTTTAAAGCCTCATACATTTGTGCTTTAACAGCATCAATATCTCGAGTGTATTTTGCATATAAGGGACTCTTAACCCCAATTTCTTTACGCTTTAATTGCATCTCTGTAAATTGACTTACAAGAGATGATAAATTAGCATCACTCACACCTAAATTATCAGGTGCTATAATTGCACCTTCTTCTACATTACTTTTTAAGTAATTGGTAAGATAATTAAGATATGACTCTTTAAGACGCAAATCTGTTTGCATGGCATCTAATTGAGTATATTGACCCATAAGATTAGAGCCACCTACTGATGCTACAACAAAATTATTGGCTTTATAGTCTTTTAAACGTCCTTCTGATATACGAAGAGAATCGGCTATAGTTGACAATTGCTCATCTATAAATTCTATGGTTTTTATAGCAGCATCATTTTTACGAGCAAGATTATCGGCAAGAAATTCTTCGCATAAGCCGTTTAAAAAGTCACAATCTCGCTCCGGAACGGTACCGCTAATGGAAGCTTGCACTACAGAAGCTCCTGTCATAAGAAAATCAAAAGATAGCTTAGCTGAATATGTAATGGCAAGATTTTCGGGATTAAGCAGCTTAAAGCATATATTAAAATTACGGCGATAAATTGCAGATTTATCTACCTGTATAAAAAATGATGAATTCTGAATAGGAATACCATATTTACCGCTTATCTTAAGCTCAGGTAGTTGTTTTGTTCCGGGAGCACTAATCTCGAAATTGTTATTACCAAGATCTTGAATAGTAAACTCACGCTCGTAAGCTTGAGGTGATACAAAGGTCTTTGTAATTAAAATAGGTGCCGCCTTATACAAATTTGTGGATTTAAACCTGCCTTGAGTATAGTAATCAATGGTAAGTTCGGGTTGTTTGGCTATAACACGAGATATTAGCTCATAAGAGCCAAACATAATAACCTGATTGTTTACATTACGATAACCCCTTTCTACACTAAAGCCTTGCATTAATGCAGCTTGTGCGCCACTTAAACCTTTATTTTCTTCAATAATAACTAAAGCCGATGATTTATAATTTGGTTGCCAACTGCGGTTTTTTACATAAGCTATACTCAAAAATATAGCTAAGGATATAACAAACAGATACCATGATTTAAGAAAGCGAAGCACCCATAGCATTATGTCAAACTTCTGACCGCCACCATCGTCATCACTAAAAGCATTTGCTTGTGATGTATACTGATTTTGTGTATATTGTTGATTATTATCCATTTAAATTTTTTATTTAAAAACTTAAGCCTAAATTTATTACAGTTACAAGAAAACCTATTGATGTACTAAAAGAACCGATTGTTGATGAATAATCTTGCACCTTAAAAAAATCTCCCTTAATGGATGATACATAAATAACATCATTTGGCTGTACATAATAAAATTCAGAGCCAATAATAGATGCTGTACGCATATCGAATTCTTTAATAAATGGTTTTCCTCCTTCGGGATTAGGACGGATAATGCGTACATGTTTTCTATCTCCGTTTTTAGAAAAATCACCAGAAAGCGAAATAGCCTGAAATATATTTAGTTTTTCCTTGTATAATTTATATGCACCACGACCACCCTCGCCTACTATATAGAAATTGTCGTTAGCAAGAGCAACTTTAACCATAGCATCGGGAGCAAAATCCTTAAGTCTAGCCTCAATTTGCTTTGCAGCCTCTCTTATAGTTAAGCCGGCAACTTTAATTTGCGATATAAAGGGTAGATCAATTGTCCCGTCATCATAAACTCTATAGTTATATGAATTAGAACCGGAACCTTCAGAACCGGAAATATTAAAAATTGCTGTAGCCTCTTCATTAACACTGATAAGACGTATTATTAATTCGTCATTAGGCTGAATTTTATAATAGCTGTATTCTGCCTTTTCGTATTGAGGCAGTTTGGGGTCGTCTTGCAAATAGGTATTGCTTTTATTGGTTATGCAGGAGTTTGCTGCCAACAATAAAACAACGACTGCAAGATAATTTATTATTTTGTGCTTGTTGCAGGTAAACATAAGCGAACTATGCTCCATATTAATAAACCAAATGATATTGTTGTAGTTGTAACTCCAAGTGCAGTAAGGAATGAATTAATTCTAAAGAACTGCCCATTGAATGCTTTAACATAAATAATATCGTTTGGCTGGATATAATAAAATTCGGAACCTATAATATCTTTACTACGCAAATCAAACTCTTTCATAGAGGTTTCGCCGTTTTGTTGTTGGCGAAGTATCTTAACTCTTTTACGATCTGAGAATTGTCCTAAGTCTCCACCTACCGCCAATGCTTCAAATATAGTCATTTTTTCTTTAACTATTTTGTAACGTGCAGCTTTAGATTCGGTAAGCAAATTAAAGTAACTATTTACCAAACGCACCTCGACAGAACAATCTTTTATATAGCTACGCAATGTGTCTTCGAGAGCAATTTTAATTTGCCTGGTTGTTTTACCGGATACCGGTACAGTACCAACGTATGGGAAATCGATAGTTCCATCTTCGTAAACGGTATAAGTATATAAGCCTTTAGAAGATCCTGTATTAGATGAAGATGAATTTGACGAATTGAATATTTTTTTTGATTCGGGATCTAGGGTAATTACACGAATATTTAATTCATCACTATTTTGTATAAGATAGTCGGCAGGGGTGTATACTTCAGGATATGAAGCAATGCCTTTATCAGGATCTTGAAGATAATGAGTTTTTCGTGGAGTTACACACGAAAAACATAAAATGCTCAATAAAATAAAGCAAACAGTGTAGATTTTCTTCATTCCAAACAATTTAACGCGGCAAATATACTACAAATCACTTATACGACAAAAAAAAATACGTTATGTATACCTTATATTGGCATATTGCATTAAAAAAATGCAATATGCCAATATAAAATTAACTATCTACCCGACTGCATTA
The DNA here is from genome assembly GCA_002069025.1 of Bacteroidetes bacterium ADurb.Bin302. The sequence continues at coordinate 10,872 of MWBK01000127.1, forward strand.
TATAATTATGCAACTCGTTGTTAAATTCATCAGCTTGCAACAAATCTTCAACAGAAATGTGCATGCGATAACGCCAACTGTTTTTTGAATTTGAAGGTACATTAATACGCTCGTCTTGAGGATTCTCTCGGCGAATAGATTGATTAATACTAAACAAATCTTGTATTTGGAATATTGCCCACATTGCAGGAGAATACAAATGTTGTACTAATACATCTCTACAAACCCACCACTCTGCAAAATAAGGAGCTTGCCCCCAGTGTCCTAATTGCTGGTTATAAAAACGTTGAGTTAAATCGCGTTTTTCTTCCCACCAGCCACGAATTGTACTCATATCGTGAGTAGATGGTGTAACTACAGAAAGATATTTTGCATCTGAAGGATGGAAAAACTCTATAGTATCAATTTTGGGAGCACGCTGTATTTCTAAACTTAAAATTCCCAATTCGTGCATCACGGTAGTAACGCAATCGGCCATCATACCAAGGTCTTCACCACAAATCATCATATTGGTACTACGCTTAATTGCAGGTAATTTACGAAGAGCAGAATATTTCCAATGTCCGTCTTGACGGCGGAAGAAATAATCTACATAAAGTTCTTCAATTTTACGCTTGGTATCGTCATCGAGATAGCGGAATGAGCTAAGAACTTGCATACCGTAACGCGGGTAATATTGGGTACCGTTAGATCCCTTAACTTCAAAGAACAATACATTTGATATTAAATCGAATAAGCCCCATTTAATCTTTTCGGTAATCTGATGCTTTTCATGCATCATACGTACCTTCTTTTGTGTATCACAAATAGGTTTAAGACGTAAAATCCATCCATCAATAATATCTATGCAATTGGTTTTAACCCAAGCAGCATCGTCTCCAAATACTTCCCATAGTACTGAATCTGTTATAAAAGGCATACAGAAACGATTATAATCGAAGCGAAGACCTTTAGAGCCAAACTCATTTATATGAACAGGTATTGACGGATTTAAGTAGCCCATGATACCTTCTTCTTGTTCCATTGGAATTTGCCAAATACGGAAAAAGCCAAGTATGTGGTCGATACGGAATGTATCGAAATAATTGCTCATCTGGTGGAAACGTTTTTTCCACCAATCGAAATCGGTAGCTTCCATCTTTTCCCAATTGTAAGTAGGTAATTCCCAATTTTGTCCCTTTACTGCAAACATGTCAGGTGGTGCACCTGCTTGCATGTCCATATTGAATAATTCGGGTGATACCCAGGTATCAACGCTATTACGATTAACTCCAATAGGAATGTCTCCTTTTAAGATTACACCATTTTTATGTGCATAATCTGCAGCTTCTTTAAGTTGAAGATGCAAATGGAATTGTATAAAGTAATTCAGACCTATTTCGTCAGGATGTTCTGCTTGTAATTTTGCAAGTTTTGCAGGGCTGAAACTTGAATATTCGCCCCATTGAGAATAATCTGATGTGCCATATAGGTCGCGTAAGCAACAAAAAGCAGCGTAAGCCTCTAACCAATATTTGTTTTCATCAAAAAAAGTGATGAATGTTTTGTTGGCTGTAAATTTGTCTTTATTATCGGCATATAAAGCTTTTGCGTATGCTAATTTATAATTGATTACTTCCATGAAATCTACCAATGGAAGAGCATTCAGGCTTTCTTGTTTTGCCTTGTATTCTTTCATTAAAGGATTTGACGGAGATAATTTACCCATTTTTGGCAAATTCAAATATAAGGGGCTAAGACCGAAGGCTGTAATTGCAGCATAAGGCAATACGTCTGCATCGGTATGAGTACCTATGGTATCATTTAATGGTAAGACTTGTATTAATTTTAAACCTACTTTTGCTGCCCAATCAATAAGCAGTTTCATATCGGCAAAATCGCCTACACCAAAACTACTTTTGGTACGAATACTAAACACGGGAATTCCTACACCTGCACCATGGAATTGTTTATTATCAAAATTTGCAAAGGATGCGGAAATTATAGATTGTGTTTTAGGTTCATGTTTTATTTCGGCATATCTGTCGGGACCGTTTTCAAAATACTTAAAGCGTTTATCCTCAAGGTCGTATACTGCAAATTTATAGCTTACTGAATTTTTTGTTTCTTTACTTAAATCAACTTTTGCGGTCCACCATGGAGACTCAGTATTAGACATAAGCAGTGCTTTAGTAGTGTCCCATGAGCCTAAGGCTTTGGCATCACCAACCATACAAAGGGCTTCGCCGTGTTTAAGCATAGGAGCTTTTACCTTGAAGATTTGTGTATATTTTTTCGTTTCTTTAGCTTCTACAGCTATATAATTATCACGAAATAGTACATCTTGGAAAGGAGATGTCATAAACACGTTTTCGATAGCAGAAGGTGCATTCCAAGTATCAACCAGATATAAATCGTTAACTTCATTAGGATTAATCTTAACGGTTCTGAAATCGCCCCACTCGTGGCTGTCGATACCATTTACATCTTTAAGAACATATTTGTATTTAAATTCTAATGGTGTGGAACTTTTAATTTCTAAGTCGTAAGTCCAATCTTCGCGCCATTGAAAATTCATTAGTGCTGCTTTTTTGGAATCATTTTCTCCTAATTGAGGTAATGAGCCAATGATTGCCATATTTTGCCCCCAGTGCGTAAAATAGCTGATTTTAAAATGTAGTTTCATAAGTATTTTTGTTTAAAGGGTTTATATTGTTTTAAAAATCGGTACCGAATATATTATCAGAATCATCAGAACTCTCAACTTGAGATTTACAATCGTAAAGCTGTGATATTTCACTTGGTATGTTAAATGAGGCATCCTCTGAATATCCTAATGTTTTATCTGCATAAACTTTTTTCATATACAAGGCCCATATCGGTAATGCCATTGATGCTCCTTGACCTTCGGACATACTATCGAAGTGAATTGAACGATCTTCACCTCCTACCCATGCTCCGTTGACTAATTGAGGAGTGATGCCGATAAACCAACCATCAGAATTATTCTGTGTTGTTCCGGTTTTACCTCCTATTTGACCCCTAAAGCCGTAACGATAACGTAAGCGAACACCGGTACCTTCGTTAATAACCGATTGCAGCATTATAAGCATCTCGTATGAGGTTTTTTCATTTATTATTTCGGTAGTACGAGGCGAGAAACTTGTTATTATGTTTCCTTTATTATCTCTAATATTGGTAACATAAACAGGCTCTACACGGATACCTCTGTTTACAAAGGTAGTATATGCTCCAACCATCTCTTTAACAGACACTTCGGCAGGACCTAAGCAAAGAGAAACTACAGGATCCAATTGACTTAAGATACCGAATGAATGCATCAAATTAACTAATGATTGAGGGCTGTATTCTTTAATAAGATAGGCAGATATCCAGTTGTTTGAATTTGCCAATCCCCATCGAAGAGTTACCATCTCGCCAATACGTTTTTTCAAAGAATTACGAGGTTGCCACACATCACCACTTGGCAAGTAGAATGTAGGTTGTATATTAGGAACCTTATCGCATGGCTGCGAGCCTTCTTCCATTGCAAGGGTGTACAAGAATGGTTTTATTGTTGAGCCTACTTGACGTTTCCCTTGGGTAACCATATCGTATTGGAATTCGCTAAAATTAGGACCTCCGACGTATGCCTTAACATGCCCGCTTATAGGATCCATAGACATAAAACCGCAACGTAAAAAATACTTATCCCAACGAATTGAGTCGAGCGGTGTCATAATGGTATCTACATCGTTTTTGCCGTCAAACACTCGCATTTGAACAGGAGTGTTGAAAATTTTATTTATTTGGGCAGCAGGTACATTTGCCTGTTTAAGTTTGAGATAACGTTCCGATTGACGTTTTGAACGTTCCATAATGCCCTTGATTTCTTCTTCTGATACTAAACGAGAGAAAGGAGCATAAGACTTCTTTTTCTTTTCTTTAAAAAATGCAGGTTGAAGAGTTTCTGTTACATGCTCACGAACAGCATCTTCGGCATATTGTTGCATACGCGAATCAATAGTAGTGTAAATACGTAAGCCGTCTGTATAAATGTTATAGGGTGAGCCATCGGGTTTGCGATTTTTCTTACACCAACCATATAGAGGATTGTTAACCCAGGCAATTGAATCTTCGTAATATTTTTGATATTGCCATGATGCGTAATTTTTGCGTTTAGGTTCGGGTGCCGTTAAAATTTGACGTAAATATTCTCTGAAATATGGAGCTAGACCGGCTTTGTGATCGGCTTTCCTAAAATCTAATTTAATAGGTATCAGTTGTAACGAATCACACTGCTCGGTAGTAATGTAATCCATCTTTTCCATCTGCGACAAAACTGTATTTCGTCTGCCTTGAGTGCGTTCGGGAAAGCGATTAGGATTAAAATATGATGGATTTTTACACATTCCGACCAACATTGCAGATTGCTCTATGTTAAGTTTATCGGGTGTTGTATTAAAATAAATTTGAGATGCCGATTTAATACCCACAGCATTGTTCAAAAAGTCGAACTGATTAAGGTACATGGCTATGATTTCTTCTTTAGTATAATACTTTTCGAGCTTCGCAGCTATAACCCATTCAATAGGTTTTTGTAAGGCTCTTTGAAAAATACTTTCGGCAGTTGGCGAATATAACAATTTTGCCAATTGTTGAGTGATTGTACTACCACCGCCTGCACTTTTAATACCTAATAAGCCTCTAAAAACTATAGAACGAATCAAAGATTTAACATCAATACCCGAATGGCCGTAAAAACGAGCATCTTCAGTAGAAATTAAAGCTTGTACCATATAAGGAGATATGTCGGCATAAGCAACTGCAACTCTATTGTCTTTACCATAGAAATAACGACCTAAAAGAACGCCGTCTGATGTATATAACTCTGTTGCAAATTTGTTTTTAGGGTTCTGTAGTTCTTCGATATCCGGTATGTAACCTATTACCCCATAGGAGATTAGAGTAAACATAAGTACTGCTGTAACTACCACTGATGCAAATAATATCCAAATAACCTTAATCCAAGGAGAATTGTTTTTTCTATGTAGCTTGTTGATCATTTTTTCATTTTTTCGAAAATATTCCACAAATATATAAAATTTAGTTGGAAGTAATAGCGGTATTTGTACGCTTTATTTATAAACTTTTGTATGTCAATTATTTTTACTATCTTTGCAGCGATTTTGGAATTTGTTTATACGCTTGGGAAGATAAACAGATTCTTCTAAGGGGTAAATAAATTTAAAAAGAGATGCGGCTGACAGGGTTCATAGTCCCTACCTTCTATTGCTGCACAGAAAAATTTTCATGAAAACATTTGAAGAGTTAGGCCTACAGGCCTCCATTCTCGAGAGTATTTCGGAACTCGGGTTTGAACATCCTTCTCCTATTCAGGAAGAAGTTATTCCGTATTTATTGGCAAACACAGGCGACGTTGTTGGACTTGCACAAACAGGAACAGGAAAAACAGCTGCATTCGGATTGCCTATGTTGCAATTAGTTGATTCAAATTCGAGGAGTACTCAGGGTTTGATATTAGCTCCTACTCGCGAATTATGCGTTCAGATAGCTACAGAAATGGGCCGTTATGGAGCAAAACTTCCTAATACACGTATTGTTGCGGTATATGGAGGTGAGGATATTCGCAAACAATTAAAAGATTTAGACAGAACACCGCAAATTTTAGTTGCCACTCCTGGACGTCTACTTGATTTAATTAAACGTAAAAAGGTATTTTTAGATAAGATATCGTTGCTGGTTTTGGACGAAGCTGATGAAATGCTTAATATGGGATTTTTGGACGATATTACAGAAATTATCGAACAGACATCAGACGAACGTCATACTTTATTATTTTCTGCAACTATGCCACGCGAAATTGCATCAATCGCAAGTCGTTATATGCATAATGCTAAAGAAATTTCGGTAGGTAAACGTAATGAGGCTGCTAAAAATGTAGAACATAATTACGTTTTGACCAAACCGACATGTCGTTATGAGGTTTTAAAACGCATTTTAGATTTCAATCCTGATATATATGGTATAGTATTTTGCCGTACAAGACAAGAAACTAAGGATGTTGCGGATAAATTGATGATTGACGGATATAATGCTGATGCATTGCATGGTGATTTGTCGCAAGCTCAACGTGATTCTGTTATGAGTAAGTTCAGAATCAGGAATCTGCAAATATTGGTTGCTACTGACGTTGCTGCACGTGGTTTGGATGTAAACGATCTTACACACGTAATACATTACAATTTACCTGATGATCGCGAAACCTATACACATAGGAGCGGTAGAACAGGACGTGTAAATAAATCGGGTATTTCTATTGCTTTGATAACTCCAAGAGAAAAAGGCGCAATCCGCCCTATTGAAAAGGAAATAAACAGAACATTTACACAGATGGATATTCCATCGGGACTTGAAGTATGCCAACGTCAAGTATTAAATATGGCTGAACGTATGCAACAAGTAGAAGTTGACGAAAAACTTCAGAAATATCTTCCTAACATACTTGAATTACTGAAAGATATGTCGAAAGAGGAAGTTATAAGCCGATTTATTTCTTTGGAATTTAATCGTTTCCTTGAGTATTATAAAAATGCTCCTGACTTAAACTCTATGATGAAACGCGAAGCCGTTTCGGGTGATGGAGATTTCAAAAAGAGCAGACGAGATGTACGTAGAATAGACAAAGGCAATACTATTCGTTTGAAAATTGACAAAGGTAGACGAGATGGTTTTGAACCTAAACGTTTACTCGGTTTAATCAATGATGTAACTAACGATAAGAGTATAAATATCGGTGATATTGATGTAAGTCCTAAATTTACATTCTTTGATGTTGATAAAAGTCAGTTATCGCGTTTAATTGATGCCTTTGCAAACAATCCAAAAGCTAAAGGTGTTCAAATTAATGAGGTAAAAGGAGAGCAAAAATCATCATCAGGAAGATCTGGTGGTGACAGAGGCGAAAGAAGAGATGATAACAGACGTAGTAGCAGCGGTTCGAGAGATTCAAGAAGTTCTAGCGGTTCGAGAGATTCAAGAGACGGACAATCTTTTGGAAGAAGACGCGAAAGAGTTGAAGACAGACGACCAAGTGAACATTCAACAAGCTCTTCGCAAAAAGATGATCGCGTAAGTAAACGTAAACGTTGGTAAGATAAAAAAAGAGGCTTCAGCCTCTTTTTTTATCCCTTCACCCTTCACCCTTAACCCT